>JBBSDR010000070.1:0-11935 GCA_038240465.1 Gemmatales bacterium | reverse complement strand
CGCGCACCCAGGCGGGGCTGACGATCCTGGCTGGCAACGGCCTCAAAATCGTGCATGCCCTCCAAAGACGACAGAACGCGGCGCGGACACCCTCTATCCCGGAAAAACAGCCTGCCTAAAGCTGGACGATCTCGTAAGCGCCCGGAGTCTTTGCAGCGATCCACCCGGAGGGGTGCGAATACTCCGGTCGCTTACGCTCGCGGCTCGCCTGGGACAACCGCGATCGCATTCCACCAGACGCGCGCCTCGGTCTCTGTCCAGTCGCCGGTCAAGCCGCAACCGGCCAGGTCTCGGTCCAGTTCCTCGGCGCTGGCGTAGCGTTCCGATGGCTGCTTGGCCAGGCAGCGATGAATGACTGCCTCAAGGGCGGCGGGAACGCCAGGCACGGCCAGGGGCGGCACGGGTTCATGGCGGTGAGCGAAAAGCACGTCCAGCACGGTCCGGCCGGCAAACGGAGGCCGCCCGGCGATCAAGAAATAGGCCGTCGCTCCCAGGCTGTAGAGGTCGCTGCGTGCATCCAGGCCGGTCCCGTCGGCCTGCTCCGGCGACATGTACTCGGGTGTTCCCAGGATGGAGCCGGCCTGCGTCAGCGGTCCACCCTCGGCCGCGACAGCCGCCGTCTGCACCAGGCCAAAATCAACCAACTTGACCACGTCGTGAAAGCCGCCGTGCCGGCAGAGCAGCACGTTACTCGGCTTGATGTCGCGATGGACCAGGCCCAGACTGTGGGCCTCGTGCAGGGCGCCGCAGAGTTGGCGCAGCACATGGACAACGCGGGAAGCTGGCAGCGGGCCGTGCCGGCCCACCACATCGTCCAGACCCAACCCGTCGAGGTATTCCATCACATAGTAAAAGGTGCCGTCGGCGTGCCGGCCATAGTCGAAGACTTCGACTGTGTTGGGGTGCTTCAGCTGCGCCGTGGCCCGCACTTCGCGGTCGAAGCGTGCCAGCGCCTGGGGATCGCCGGCACTCTCCTGCCGGATCAGCTTCACCGCGCACGGCCGTTTCAGCAGACGGTGTTCGGCCAGATACACTTCGCCCATGCCGCCGGCGCCGAGGCGCTGCTTCAGGACGTAAGGCCCCATCGCCCGCGCCGCCCGCGCCTCGCGCCGCGCCATCAGGGCCTCGCGCCGCAGCGTCCCGAACTTGGAAGAACTGGACAGGGCGATGGTCACGCCGACCAGCAGTATCTGCACCGTCATCAGCAAGGGATAGGCCAGCCGGCGCAGGCCGTCCGGCTCGGTCAAGATGAAGACGGCGTCGATGGTCAACGGCACCAGGACCAGGACCAGGACGACGGCCAGCGCTCGCCGCAAGGTGTTGGGGATCGTCACGCCGTAAAGGACCACCAGCGCCAGCCAGCCGAAACCGTTGTACGCCGCGCTCCAGCGGAGAAAGAGTTCGGCGGCTTCCGCGTCGGCGAACACCCCCGTCAGGCCCCGGCGATAGAGGGCCACCCGCAGCGCCGCCACGGAAGCGGCGTAACTGCCAAAGACCAGCAACTCCAGGAAGCGCATCCAGGTCATGGCGAGTCCGGGCATCGTCCGCAGGATCACAACGCCGGCGCCCGAGACCGCAGTCGCCAGGGCCAGCAGGCCCTGCGCGACTCCGCCGACGTGTTCGCGGCTAAAGGCCGGATCGGTCCCGGTCAGGCTCAACAGGATGAGACTGCCCCAGACGGCTCCGCCAACGGGGAACAGTCCGGCCAGGCGCTGGTGGAGAGTGGCGCGAGTTTCGTCTTCCTCGCGCGCCGTACCCTCGCCCGACCCGGCCGGGTGCAGCAAAGCCTGGCGCTGCAAGAAGGCAACGGCGTCCTGGTTCATGCTTCATCCTCCAGCCTGGCTCGCCGATCTGTCAATTTCTTGCAAGCGGTCCAGGTCGTGGGCCGCCCCGAGGCGAGCGAAGATCTCCCGCGCCCGGGTCAAGTGTGTCTGCCGGGCCGGGTCGCGGGGGTCCGCGTGACGGCCGATCTCGTAATGCGCCAGCGCCTGATCGTGCGGCATCCCGAGTCGTTCCGCCGCGGCGAGGGACTTCCGCCAGGCTCGGCCGGCACGACGACGCTTGCCGCTCAGCCAGTAACACAGCCCGTACGACAACCAGGCCTGCGGATAGCCGACCGGGTGCATGCGGGCGAAGGCCCACAGCGACCGGCATAGGGGCCAGCAACGCTCGGACATCTCCTGTTCCGTCGAGGCCTGTCCCTGGCCGGCCTCCCACAATCCGGTGTAGACCTCGAGCATGCCGACGTAGCCTTCCAGCACATAGTGAGAGATGGGCTCGCAGATGGCGCTGACGGCCGCGCCGCGCTCGGCCGCTTGCAGCGCCAGGTGGATCTCGCGGCGGCGCCAGCGCGCCTGGGCAAGCACACCGAAGCCGAGGAGCTGGTCGGCCCGCACCAGTTTGCCGACGCTCTCCGGGTTCTTCGTGAGCAGCCCTTCCAGCGCGGTAATCGTCTCCGCGGTCTGGGCCGCAACTCCCTTGTCGCGCAGCCCCAGCGGCAGCAGGCTCACCAACCGCCAGCTCAGCCCCCAGCACTGCACTTGCAGTACACCGCGCCGTCGGGCCGATGCCAGCAGCCGGACCAGGATGGCGGCGCCGCGATGGAAGTCGCCGTGATGGTGCGGGATCATCGCCAGCGGCACCTGGACCTCATCCCAGCGGCGAACGTCGCCGAGCGTCTCCGCCAGTTCGGCGGCTCGCGCCAGCGCCTCGTTGGCCTGCTCCCAGCGGCCCACGCTGTACCAGTAGATGCCGATGACCTCGAACACATAGGCGGAGCAGCTCAACTGGTTGGCCTGCCCGGCCGTCGCGCCCGCTCGCCGCGCGTGGGCCTCGGCCATCCCATGCAGGCCCATCAAGCCGAAGATCACGCTGGCGTTGGCATAGGTGCGCGCCAGTTCCGGCGAGGAGCCAGCGGACTCGGCCAGGTTCAGCGAACGCAGCGATCCATACAGGCACGGGACGCGGGCGTTGTTCTGATAGTAAATCCGCGTCAGCGCCTCGTAACACCGCGCGGCTTCCAGAAGGCTGTCGCGCCGCCGGACGCCGCGGCCGACGAACAGCGAGGGCAAGGCCCGGTGCAACAACTGGCCCAGGAACTGCGCCACCGCTCCCAGGGCGCGGCGCCAGCCACTCGACGGCACCGGCAAGCCGAGCAAGGCCACGGCCAGCTCCAGGTGAACCTGAGCGTAGGTCAGGCCGCCCTCGGCGTAGTGGGCTTCCCCGAGTTGCCGTTCCCAGCATGCGCGGCGGAAAGCAGAAACTGAGGCGGACCCATCCGCGCCCTGGCTCCGCGGCTGGGCTGCCAGCCGGAGGGCCTCGCTGAAGAAGCGAATGGCTTCCTCATTGGCATGGCTGCGCATGGCCTGTTCGCCGGCCTTTTCCAGGTAATCAATCGCCCGCGCCTCGTCCTCGGCCTCGCCCCAGTGATGGGCCAGCAGGGCGTAGAGCGGGGCCAGGTCGGAGGCGCGGTTCCGCTCGTACCACTCGGCCGCGCTTCGGTGCAGGGCCTGGCGCTGGGCGACCAGCATCAGGTTGTAGACCACCTCGCGTGTGATCGTGTGCTTGAAACTGCAGGTCGGGTCCGGCTCGGGCGAATCCAGCCGGATCAGATCGAGCCGTTTCAGCGTTTGCAGATGAGCCAGCAGCGCGGCGCGGTCGTCCTCGATCGGGTAGAGATCGCGCAGGATGGGCAGAGTGAAGACCCGGCCGATGACGCTTGCCACCTTCAGCGTCAGTTGCTCGGCCGGTCCGAGGCGGTCGATACGGCTGGTCACCACGCCTTGCACCGTATCGGGGAAGGCGATGTCGCGGAAGTCGCCGGCGCCGGGCGCCGGCCGGCACTCCTCGCCCTCGATCTCGATTAGCCGCGTGTCGCGCAGGGCATAGGCCAGTTGCTCGCTGAAGTAGGGATTGCCCTGTGCCTTCTCGTAAATCAACTCGGCCACAGCGCGCGGCAGCGATTGCACCCCCAGCCTCTGGCAAACGAGGGCGGTAGTATCGTGGGCGGGGAGCGCGTCCAGGCGCAGCCAGTGGGTCGTCGGCGCATACAGCAGCCGGCTGTGGTCGGCGGGCAGAGGGTCCGCTGCCGGCGCCTCCTGGGTTGTTTGCGGAATGCGGCGAAAGGAGCCGCTGCCGAGGGACTGGCCCATTGGCCGGGTGGACAGCACCAGCAGCAGAGTCGGCATGTCACGCGCCGCCAGCCGGGCCAGCGTCCACGACGCCGAATCCAGCCACTGGCAATCGTCCAGGGTCAACAGCAGCGGCGCCGTGGCTGCGGCCCGCGCCAGCAGACGCAGCAGCAGGGCATTGGTATTGTCGGCACGGATCTCCCCGGTCATCTGAGCCGTAATCTCGTTGGCCGGCCAGTCGCCGGGCAGCACGGCGCTGAGCAGCGGCGCCAGCCGGACCAGTTCCGGGTCGTCGCTCAACTGGGGCAGCACCTGTTGCCGCCAGGCATCCTGTTGTGGCGCGGCACCCTCCAGGTGGAACAACTGGCGAAAGATGGGCCGCCAGGCGAAATAGGGCGTGGACTTGTCGATGGCATCGCCGGCGCCGGAGAGGATCGCGACCTTCTTATCTCGGGCCTGCTGGAACAGTTCCCACAGCAGCCGCGATTTGCCGATGCCCGCGTCGCCCTCGATCACCACCACACTTCCTTTTCCGGCGCGCAACACCTGCAGGCGATCGAATAGCGTTTGCCTCTCTGTCTTGCGGCCAATCAGCGGCTTGCCCGCCGCGGGAACTGCTTTCTGCGCCTCACCCAGGGGACGGAAGACGGGGACGGACTCGACACGGCCCTTGACGAAGATGGGAGTCAGGGTCTCGAACTGGATGCGCTCCCGGGCGGCGTGGCAGGTGGTCTCGTCGCAGTAGATGTCGCCGTGGGCGGCCTGCATGAGCCGGGCGGCGAGGTTGACTACCTTGCCGATCGTGGTGTACTCACGGCGGACCGGACTGCCATACGCCCCACAAAAGGCCCGGCCGGTCGTCACGCCGACGGAACTGGTCCAGCCCAGCGCCCGCATCCGCTCGTGCATGGCCATCGCCGCCTGCACGCCGCGCGCCGGATCGTTCTCGTGGGCCAGCGGCGGCAGTCCCAGTGCCGCCACCAGGGTCACCCCCTTGTCATCGACGCTGAGCTTGTTGATGCTCCCCTCGTAGCGATACAGCGCCTGCTGCAACTCACACATGGCGACCTGGGCCACCGCCGGGTCCGTCCGGTAGTTCAGGTCGGGCAGGTTCATGAACAGCACAGTGAGCTGGCGGAGTTCGCCGACCCAGGCAGTCTGGCCGGCTTCGAGGCGCGAGCGGACGGCGGCGGGGATGTAGTTGCGCACCACCGGCTCGGCGGCGGCGGTGAGCCGTGTTCCTTCCAGGGGACGCAACGGCAACGGCTCGCGCACTCCGAGCAGGCGGACATCGCCGGAAGGGAGGACCTCTCCCTGGCAGCGGTCGCCGATCAACTGCCAGGCACGCGGCGTGGCCACCGCGTCTTCAGGGCGAACTTCCTTGTTGGCCGTGCCGACGTCCACGAATGGTTCGCCGACGACGAGGAATTCACAGCGGCCCCGGACCCCGCCCAGGTGGAGGTGGCGCACGGGACCAGCGCCGACGGCCACGCGCAGAGCGAGACGGACCCCTTCGGGAGTTTCGTAGCCGAGCAGCGCGCCCTGCACGGCCAGGGAACACTGGGCGGCGCGCTGGGTGAGAGTGGCCAGGTCGTCCCTGCCGCTGTCGTCCTGCCAGACAGCGAGGAGGGCGTCGCCGGCAAACTTGACGACATCGCCGCCGTGCGCGGTGACGATATCGATTAGCTGGCCGAAGTAGGTGTTCAGCAGCTGGGTCAGTTCCTCGGCGCCCTTCGGCCCCTGGGCGGCCAGGCGTTCGGTCAGGGCGGTGAACCCGGAAATGTCAGCGAACAGGACGGCCGCCGGATGATCCTCGAAGGTGGGAAGGGGGATGGGCGTCGGGTCGGCCACCAGACGCCGGACGATCAGAGCCGGCAAGTAGCTGGCGATGGTGTCGAGAACGGCCGGGTTGCTCATCGCGGGGCTGATCACTCCTGTTCGAGACTCGGCACGGTTATTTTGCAGCGATTCCCTCCTCGGGTCCAGTCAATCTATGGCTCGCGCGCCTGGATCGGCGTATATTAGTGCATCCGCGGCAACGACGCGGGTATCCCGGCGGCTCTTGACGACGACGGTTTCAAAAACCTTCTTGCCGCTTGCGGCTTAGCGGTCTTCCTCGCTAAGCCGCAAGCGGCGAAGACAATCGGCCCGGACAAATTCTCGCGAGATTCCTGCCCCCGGGGCTTGATATTGTGACAACGACGCATATTATTCTCTCAGGGAACAGGGAGGCTCCTTCAACAATTCGAGGTCTCCGAAGTTCCGCACTCACATCATGATCCAGGAGAGCTAGAAATGGGCAGCACCCACTGGTCCGACAATCAACACCACGAGCGCGCACGCCTGCGGGCCGCGGCCGGCAAGAGCGCCTTCGAGTACGACGAGGCCGTCCGCGCTCAGGCGGATAGCGAACGCATGGTTCACGCCAAGATGGACCCGCACGGCGTCGCTGTCCGCGAGAGCCGCGATTCCGGCAATCATCCCGCCTCGCGCGCCGTCAGCGTCCTGTTCGACGTGACCGGGTCGATGCGCACCGTTCCGAAGATCCTGCAAGCCAACCTGCCCGCGCTGATGGACCTGCTCATCCGCAAGGATTACCTGGCCCATCCGCAAATCATGGTGGGCGGCATCGGCGACGCCACCTGCGATCGGGTGCCGCTTCAGATCGGCCAGTTCGAGTCGGGCATCGAGATCGAGGAAGACCTCGGCATGCTCTACCTCGAAGGCGGCGGCGGCGGCGACATCACGGAGTCCTACGAACTGGCGCTGTACTTCATGGCCCATCACACCGCCATCGACTGTCACGAAAGACGAGGCCAGCCCGGCTACCTGTTCCTCATTGGCGACGAGGTGCCGTACAGGACCGTCAAACGGGATGAGGTCGAGCGAGTCATCGGCGACCGGCTCCAGGCGGACATTCCCACGGAAGAGGTCATTGCCGAACTGCAGCGGCGCTATGACGTCTACTTCATCCTGCCGAAGATGACGCATCACTGGAACAACCGGACCGTCCAATCGCACTGGACACAGCTTCTGGGCCAGAACGTCCTGCGTCTGGAAGACCCCGCCGGCATCTGCGAGTTGATCGCCTCGACCATCGGCGTCGCGGAGGGCCGGGTCGATCTCCAGGGACTGGAGGGCGACCTCCGGGAAGCCGGCGCCTCGTCCACGGTCGCCCGGGCCGTTAGCAACGCTCTCGAGGTCGTCGGCAGCGGCACAGCCAGGGACAGCGCGCGAAATGTCTCGACTCCCGGCGCCGGCACTTCGCGCAAGGACCTGAAGTCGTGAAACGCGCGATCGTCACGGTCGGCCTCGGGTTCGGCGACGAGGGCAAAGGATCGACGGTCGATTACCTCTGTCGCCGGTTCGACGCCGGCCTCGTTATCCGCTACTGCGGCGGCTCCCAGGCCGGCCATAATGTTCAGCTTCCGGACGGCCGGCGCCACACCTTCTCGCAGTTCGGCGCCGGCACTCTTGCCGGCGCCAACACCTACCTGGGCCAGCCGGTCATTCTCAACCCGACGGCCCTCATCCGCGAGGCGGCCCACCTCGAAGAACTGGGTGTCCACGCGCCCTTTGCGATGCTCAGCGTTCATCCCGGCTGCCTGGTCTCGACCTACTTGCATCAGGCTGTCAACCGGCTCCGGGAACTGTCGCGCGGCGCAGGCCGCCACGGCTCTTGCGGCCACGGCATCGGCGAGACGAGACAGTACTGGCTCCGCCACGGCAACGGCGCCATCCTGGCCCGCGACCTTGTTGACCGCTCCGTGCTGCGCGAGAAACTCGAACTGCTCAGGCAGCGGCTCCTGCTCGAGTTGCAGGATGTCGCCGACAGGGTCCCGCTCGACGCATTCCACTCGTACGACCTTCTGGGCATCACCGCCGACGCCGTGGCCGAACCACTGCTTGAAGTCGGTGCGCGCCTCCATCTCAGCAGCACCATCCCGGATTGCACGACCGCCGTCTTCGAGGGAGCGCAGGGACTACTGCTCGACGAGTGGTACGGCTTCCATCCGCACACGACCTGGAGTACCGTCACGCCCCACCACGCCCTCGAAATGGCTGCCGGCAGCGGCGCCGAAGAGGTTTGCGTTCTCGGCCTGATGCGGTCTTACACAACGCGCCATGGCGCAGGTCCGCTCCCCAGCCATGACGCCCAACTCACGGCGCGGCTCGCGGACGAGGGGAATCCGTGGAACGAATGGCAGGGCAACCTCAGGGCCGGCTGGCTCGATCTGCTGCTCCTCCGATATGCGGCAAGTGGCTGCGGCGTGATCGACAACCTGGCCGTGAGTTGTCTCGATCATCTTGACGGACACGAGGCGCGGCTCTGCGTCGCCTACGATCGTTGCCAGGACTTGCCTCTTCCCGCAGGCCCGAACCTGGCGCATCAAGAACGGCTGACCCGCATCCTGACCGAGTCCGTCGCCGTCTGCGAGCCGGCAACGAAAGACGAGGTCCTCGCCGCCCTTGCGGTCATCGCGCCGGTGGCGATCGTCTCGCATGGCCCGACTCACCAGGACCGTGCCGGCGTTTCCTTGAGGTTCCGCAAGCGCGTGCGTCCGGAAAGTCGTTGAAGCCGCTGCCGCGCAAGGGTACAGTCGAGCGGTGACATCGACACCGAGGCTCAAGAAGGCGCCGCGGCGGCAAAGATCGGCCTGCCCGCGCCCGCCGAGAGGGACCCATGAGACGAACTCTTTCCGTGATGCTGGCGCTGCTCGCGATTCCGCTGCCGTGCCTGGCCGACGATGCCGGCAAGACAAAGCGCGACGATTCGGCTTCCGAAAAGCTGGGCATCAAGTTATCGCTCCAGTGCTGGACCTTCAACAAGCTGACCTTCTTCGAGACCGTGGACAAGGCCGCAGGACTGGGCGTGAAGTACCTGGAGATCTTTCCGGGCCAGAAGCTCAAGCCCGGTTCCAAGGAGTCGATCGGCTGGCACATGTTCGACGAGACCATCGCCGAGATCAAGAAGAAGTTGGCCGACGCCGGTGGACTCAAGCTGGTCGCCTACGGTGTCGATAGCATCCCGGCCGACGAGAAAGCTGCTCGGAAGATGTTCGAGTGGGCGAAGAAAATGGGCATCGAGGTGCTGGTGACCGAGACGACGCCAACGGACGTACACGAGAAGCTCTGCGAGGAGTTCAAGATCAAGTTTGCGCTGCACAACCACCCAAAGACCTGGCCGCCGGCCAAGATCCTGATGAATTGCAAGAGTCGTTCCAAGTTGATGGGCTCCTGCTCCGACACCGGACACTGGCAGACGGATGAACTCGTTCCCGTCGAGCAACTCAAGAAGCTGGAAGGCCGTGTCCTGCACTCGCACTTCAAGGACAAGAATGAGTACGGCAGAGGGCATGATGTGGCCTGGGGCACCGGCAAGGGCGATGCTCGGGGAATGATGGCCGAGTTGAAGCGCCAGGGCTTCAAGGGCTATCTGTCGATCGAGTACGAGTATGGCGATCTGGAACACCTGGCAGCCAATCTGCCGAAGTGCGTCGCGTTCTTCGACAAGACCGCGGCCGAACTGGTCAAGGAATAACTGCTGACCAGCCCCGAGCGCTACCAGCCCCGAGCGCGAGCGAGGGGTGCTTGCGAGGAACCCCTCGCTTGCGCTCGGGGCTGGTCAGTTGAGGTTGTTGATCGACGCGCTCTGAAGTGAGAACATGTAACAGAGTTGGGCGGACAGGACAGCGGCGAAGAAGCACCAGACCGAAACGAAGGCGTGCCAGAAGAGGAAGAGACTGATCCCGGCCGAGACCGCCAGCAGGACGCAGAACACAGTGAAGCGCCGGTCCGGCGCGGCGATAAGCAAGGGCGTCATCGTCAGCAAGGCATAGCCCGTGTCCCACCACTCGTGGCGCAGGTAGCCGAACGCCGGTAACCCCTCGACGTTGTAGCGGATCGAATGACCAATCACCTGCACACTCAACCACTCATCGGTGTGCAATACCATCGGCAGATACAGCCCGCAACCCAGCGCCAGTCCGGCAAGGGTCGCGGCGCCCAGGCACCACTTGCCCCCTGGGCGTCGCTCCAGGAAGAGAGCGCTGAACGGCGCCCAGAAGGGCCAGAACGCCAGGGCCACCGCAAGGAACACCAGGGCGGCAGTCTTGACAAGGGAAGTGTCGTCCCGGGCCAGACCGACCCAGACGAAGCCTTCGGCGACCTGCTGCAACCCGAAGACGATCGGAATGAGCGCCAGGGGCAAGTAAGCGAGCCGTTTCCGGACCGCGACGCTCGTGCAATAGATGCCGGCGGGAAACAGAACGGCTCCGACGGCGAAACTGGCCTCAGCGGAAAAACACATCTCAACCGGCTCCTGTTGCGGCGGTGATCCCCGAAGTTCCTCTACGCCGCGACAGCCTCTTCGGCCGGGACTCGGACGTTTCGCGCCAGGCCAACCAGGGCCAGGACACGGATAACATAGTAGCTCAGGTCGAACTGCCACCAGCGCAGGCCATGCCGGGCCGACGTGGGGAAGGCGTGATGGTTATTGTGCCAGCCTTCCCCCAGGGCGAGGATGCCGAACAGGAGATTGTTTCGACTCTGATCGTGGACCTTGTAAGTCTGGCCTCCCCACAAATGACAGACCGAGTTCACACTCCAGGTAAGGTGATGGACGAGGAAGATCCGCGCCAGGCCGCCCCAGAGCATACCGAGCAAGGCGCCCCTCCACGAGCCAGTCAGCACGCCTCCGAGGAGGGCCGGGATCAGCAGGCCGAGGATGGCCCACAACGGATAGAGAGCGGCGGCGACGCGCACCACACCATCCTGGCGCAGGTCCTTGACATAGTGTTCCATTCCGGGCGGATCGGCCTTGAACACCCAACCGATGTGGGCGTGCCAGAATCCGCGCAGCAGGGCCAGGATGCCGCTGCCGTGGTGGTGCGGCGAATGGGGATCGCCGGGCTGATCGCTGTGCTGATGGTGCAGCCGGTGCAGAGCGACCCACTCCAGAAGCGGGGACTGCACGGCCATGGAGCCGAGGGCGGCCAGGACAAAGCGGACCACTCCGCCTGCCTCGAAAGAACGATGAGTGAACAGACGATGGAAGCCGACCGTGATGCCCAGCCCGGTCACGATGTACATGCCCAGGAACAGCCCCAGGTGGACCCAATTAAACCCCCACCCCCAGAGTAGAATGGCGGCGGCGACCAGCCCCAGGAACGGGACGAAGATCACGATCAACTTGAGCATCTGCGCCAGCGGCGGGACGCGCTCGGGTCCTTCTTCCAAGGATGCTGGCTGCGAGGAATCCGGCGACGATCGAACGCTCTTGAGAACACTCACGGATAGATCCTCGTGCAGGCGCGGTTCGGAAGGCGAGGCGGCCCTGCAGCCCAGAGGGATGAGGGACGCAATGGCGAAGGGTGCAGCGTTCCGACATCTCGGGCAGATCTCGGAAGCCTGCGAGAGGGGTTCTCAGGACAGGTTCTAAGAGGGAGCCACATGCGGAAGTACGAATCACGTTCGTCATTCGATGGCTTGAACGCGTACTTACCCACCATCATCATTCTATTGCTGGTGTGGCCCGGGAAAAGCTCCTTTCCCGGACGATCAGGAAATTGATCGCTCACTCTCTGATGCGCTCCCTCTCTCAGAATGAATGCCGCTTGAAGATTTCACCCAGACATTCAATAACACGATCGGCCCACATTTCCCAGCCCAAACATCCCCGGTTACGGCCAATCCTTCAGCGATCTTCGTAGCCGAAGTCGCCAGACTTCGGGTTGCCTCCGTTCCCGACGCTCTTAGTAGCCGAAGTCGCCAGACTTCGGGTTGCCTCCGTTCCCGACGCTCTT
>JBBSDR010000069.1:0-12006 GCA_038240465.1 Gemmatales bacterium | reverse complement strand
GGCCATTGACCAGCAACCGGAGCGCCTGAATGGGCTGCGCCTTTGTACCGGCCTTTGCGTCCACCTTGAACTTCACTTCCGGGAGCTTGCTCCTGTCATCGATGGAAAGCGTGACTCGCGGAGGCAGCAGTTCCTCGATCTGGGCGGGGGCGGCGGCGACGACGCCCGTCTCCTTCTCGAGAGCAGCGTCAGCGGCCTTGAGGGCCGCGCCGACGCTGCCCTTCTGCAATACGAGTTTGATGACGTCGGGGCGGTACAGCCGCTTGCGGAAGCGCTCGGCGGGGTAGAAAGACGCCAGACGGTTCGGCCCGTTGTCGATCTTCCAGCCCATGAGATGCTCACCGCCGGGGGAGGCAGCGTAATAACCCTGGGGCGTCCAGACGATCCAATCCTGCCCCGCGACGAACATCGAGAGCTGCAGGTAGAGTTTCTTGGGGGTGACTTGCCAGACACGGAGGACCTGGTCGCGCGAGGCCGTCACGACGAACCGGTTGTTCGGCGAGGGAGCGACGTCCTGGCCGTCATCTGAAAAACCCCCGCCGCCCAGGGCCTTATCCAGACCCATGAAGTAACCGTTGCGGGCTTTCTCGAACGAACCAGGGTCCGTGAAGTCGTAATAGTACAGCCACTGGTCCTTGGCAAAGAGGACGCGTTTGTCGGGGAGCAAGGTTCCCGCGAGGTGGCTCTCGGCACTGCCGTAGATCTGCACATCGATCCGCTTCTTGTCCTCACGGATGACGCTGGAGAGGTTGGGGTGCAGGGCGTTCCCCTCGAGTTCGCGCACGGCACGCCGGTAATCCTTGGCATCAGGCTTGGGGAGGAATTGCAACTGAGTCAGGTCGAAGGCCCGGAGGAGTGGCCGATTGCCGTTCTTCTCAGCCCTGCCGCTCCAGCCCCAGGCGATGGCATTGCCGTCGTTATGCCAGCCGGCGGCGAACTGCGGCGTCCCCTTGCCGCGCAGGCTGTGCAGGAGCACGCCGTCGGAGCGACGCCAGATGTGGACCGCGTTGTTCTCGCCGCTCGCCGTCGCCACCAGCTTGCCATCGGGTGAGGCGTCCGCGTCCATCGGGTGCGGCTTCCAGGGGGCGGGGATCGTGAAGGCGAACCGTTCCTTCCCCGTCCTTGCGTCGAGCAGGTCACAACGAGCTTTCACCACCTTGGCCTGTGTGCCGGTCGTGAGCATGCCGTTTTCCTTCGGCAGCCAGTGGATGGACGTGGTCGTGCCCGCGTCGAATTTCTTCACGACGCGCTTCGTCTCCGGGTCCCAGAATTCGATACCCTGATTGGCCGCGTTGACGACGTGCTTCCCGTCAGGGGTCCAGGTGATGAACCGGGTCCCGCCGGCGCGGAGCAGGTCCGTCTTCCCCGTTTCCAGGTCCAGGATGCCGATCCCTTCCGCGTCGGCGTGGGATGCCAATCGCTTGCCGTCCGGTGAAAAGGCGAGGTGGGCGTGGTTGCCGAGGTAGCGCATCGACCGGATCCGCTTCTCTGTCTTCACGTCCATCACGAAGACCTCGTGGGCACCGGTTCCGATGGCCAGTTGGGTGTCGTCGGGCGAGAAGGCGAGCGCGGCGACCTCGTGCGGCGCGGGCTGGAGCTTGATGTTGCGGATCTTGCCATCTTCGACGCCGATCAGCTGGATCGTATCGCGCATCAGGTAGACCGCCATCGTCTTTCGGTCGGAGGACACGGCGACCCTCTGACCTCTGATGTAGAACCTGCCTCGCAACACACGCGTCAGGTCCCCCGACTCCGTATCCCAGTAGCGGATGGTGCCATCGGAAGACGCTGTGATCAGGTGCTTGCTGTCGTGGGAGAAGAAAAGCTTGCTGACGCCCGAGGTGTGTCCTCCCGGCTCGAGGACGACTTGCGGCCGGGACGCCGCGGCCATCGTTTCAGGTGGCTTATTGTCCTCTCCCCCGACGAAGGGGGTGAGTCCCAGGAGCAGCGCCACCAGCCAAAAAGTACGCATGGATCGCCTCCGTCGCGTGTTGACAATTCTCGATGATCTGTGTGGGCCAAGCGAGAGGGGCCAGTAATGGCCCCGCTCGCTCGTCAAACCGGAGCCAGGACTGCTGTCCGTTGAGTCACGTCCATTCGCGACCTCAACTGGCGAACAACTGATAGCTGCCGGCCTGCCGGCCCACGTTCTTGATGCGAATGGTCGCGATAACCTTGCCTCCCTTGCGGACCCCGCCGAAGTGATGGTGGATGACGGCACCCCCGGTGACGCCGTTGGCAATCACAAAGTCGTTGTCACTGCGCACGATCGAGATGAGCATGGGGAAACTCGCCTGGAAGCCGAAACTTGTGTTCTTGTTGGGTTGCACATTGAAGTGGAAGGTGTGCGTCTGGCCTCTGCCGATCGTACGGCGGACCGTCTTCGGACCGCCGATGACGTTGCGAAACTCGCGATCCTTGGCCGCCTTGATGAGCGAGTCCACTCCGGCGATCTTCTTCATCAGACCGATGGTGCTGGCCTCGTCGAACAGTTCGCCGGCCTGCTCCTCGAAGCTCTTGGCCGGGACCTCCTCGGATTTCTCGCCCCCTTCGACCTTTGGTTCCTCGGTAATCTTGCCGAGTTTGGTGCCCTTGAGAGAGCGAAGGATGGTGCCGGCAGCGATGAGCGCTTCGGGGGCGTTGTTCTTGCGGCCGAACTCGGCCAGTTTGTAGGCGCTGGCCACCTCCTCGATGACCTTCTCCTCCGGGGTCAGCTCGACCATCTTCTCAGGTTCTTTTTCCTCCGTGGTCTTCTTCTCGTCTGCCGGCGATACCGGGACCAGAATCAGGATGCCGCCAACCAGCAGCAGAACCGCCAACCGACGCAGCATGTTCACAGTCATGGGAAACTCCTCGGTGAAAGAGATTGATCGTCCGAACCGGGGAGAGCGCAGCCCGGCTCCGCGCCGCTCAACGCGGCACCCCCCACAGGCGAACGGTATGATCTGATCCGCCTGACACGACTCGGCGGCCGTCCGCCGAAAAGGCCACGCTATACACGTCGCCCTTGTGGCCCTCGAAATGCTCCAGTTGCGTGCCGGTCTCGGCCTCCCAGATTCGGACCACACCATCCTCGCCGCCGGAAACAAGCCGCTTGCCGTCCCGTGTCAAGGCCAGACAGCGCAGGCCGCGTTTCTCGTGTGCTTTATCTGTCTTGCTGCCGAGAGAGCGCACGACGGTGTTCTTCTTCCAGTCCCAGATGCGGATGCTGCCATCCATGCCGGCAGAGGCTACCTGTCCGGTCCCAGGACCGAACGCCACGCCGCGCACCTCCTCCGTATGTCCTTCCAGCCGTTGCAACAACTTGCTCTGGGCGACATCCCAGACGATCACCTTACGATCGCCGCCTCCCGTCACCGCCAGGGCGCCGTCCGGCGAAAAGGCCGCGCTGTAGACGCCCAGTCCATTGTGTCCCACCAGTTCTCCCTGTTGCTCGCGCGTCTTCACATCCCAGAGGTAGACCTTGCCTGCGTTGTCCCCTGAGAGAAGTTTCTTGCCGTCGGGAGAAAACGCCAGCGCCTGCACCCAGGTCCTGTGACCCTCGATGCTCCCGATCGGCGCGCGTGTCTGGACGTTCCAGAGACGAATCGACGTGTCGTTGACCCGGCCTCCGCCCTTGCGTCCTCCGCCCGAGGCGGCGGTAGCGCCATCGGGGGAGATCGCCACACTGCGGACCGGTGCTTCGTGGTCTCGGAAGAACTTGAGTTCGTCTCCGCCCGCCGCGTTCCAGATCCCCACGGTGCCGTCGTCGCTGGCCGCCAGTACTGTCCAGTCGGCCTTGCGCGGCGAGAGCGCAACGCTCCAGATGGTCGTGTTGTCAACCACTCGATTCAACTCGCCGACAAGGTGCATCGCGACCTTTGCGCTGTCGCCCGCCTTGACCTCGAGCAATTCGGGACGCAGTCGCTGTCCCGGCTTTTCCGTCCTTGGCCACACCTTGTAGGTTCCCGCCGACAGAGAGAATGTGAGATTGTTCGCTTTCGGGTCGATCGTTTGGCTCTCGTCCTCGCCCCGCTGAATGATGAACGGCTCGGTCAGTTCACTCGCCTCGAAGGTCACCTCGCCTGGCAGCGAGGGCAGTTCCGGCTCTGGCTCCGGGCGGTTCAGCGCCAGCCAGGTTGCCACTCCCACGGCGAGAAGAGCCGTCGCGGTCAGGATCCACAGTCCGCGCCGCGACGGCCTGGGGCGTGTTGCTTCGTCCCGCAGACGCTCGATTTCCTCAATGACTTCGACGACGGCCTGAGCGGATGCCGGCCGCTGCTCGGCACTCTTGGCCAGCAGCTTTTCGATCAGGTCAGACAGGGCCTGTGGTAGTTCCGGGTTCAGCTCGCGCGGGCAGGGTGGAACGTCCGTTGCCACACTCAGGAGGAGGCCGATAAGCTCCGTACCGGAGAATGAAGGCCTGCCGGTCGCCATACGGTACAGAACACAACCGAGGCTGAAGAGATCAGCCCGAGCGTCCGTCGGCTGGCCGCGCGCTTGCTCGGGGGCCATGTATGCCGGCGTACCCATGATCGAGCCTTCATGCGGCAGGTCGGCGTTTTCTCCGCGGATGGCTTGCACCAGTCCGAAGTCGAGGATCTTCACTCGGAAGGGCGGGGCCGGAGCGTTTAACTCCCCCGATTCGGGATCGCGCGATTCAGGAGCTGGCTCGGTGGTTCCTCCTCCGAGGGTGGCCAGGAAGATATTGCCCGGCTTGATGTCGCGATGGATCAGACCACGGTCGTGCGCCGCGGCCAGGCCGGAGGCAATTTCCCGGCCGATGCGCAGCACCTCATCGACCGGGAGAGGCCCCCCGGCCCGGCCGATCCTCTCCTCCAGGCTTTCGCCGCGCAACAGCGGCATGGCCAGCAGAGGAACGCCCCGATCTTCCTCGACATGGAAAACAGTGACAATGTTCTCGTGTTCGATGGCGGCAATGGACTGGGCCTCGCGCAGGAAACGCTCGCGCACTTCCGCACTCTTGACCAGCTCGGGCTTGATGACCTTCAGGGCGATCTGTCGCTTCAGGCGGGGATCGTCCGCCAGGAAGACGACGCCCATGCCGCCGGCGCCCAGGACGCGAAGCACGCGCCAGGAACCCAGGCGTCCGATCTCGTCGGCACACTGGGCTGGGGCCAGGAAGTCGAACTGCGTCTGGATGGTCCCGATAATCGAGGTCGGCTCGCGGATCAGAGAGGTATCCGACATCGTCTGATTCATGTTCGGCGGCCGCAAGCGCTTCAGAGAGGGGATCAACTCTCTGACCAGATCGGTCTGGACCGCGTCCGGGGGCGTCGTGGTGCGCAGCGCCTCCACGAGCGGATCCTCGCCACGAACCTGCTCTAATCGCTCTGCACAACGCGGGCATTGGCGAACGTGATCTTCAATCGACTGCGTATCGGCCGTGAGAAGCTGGCCCAGGACCAGTCGCTCCAGCACTTGCAAATCCGGGCAAGCGGAAACGCCGATCATGATGGTCGCCTCTGGAAATGGATCGAGCGCGGAACGAAGTTCAGATCGCCTTCAGACGAATACAGGTACACGCGAGGAACTGAAACCTGTCAAGAAAAGCCCCGATCAGTCGAAAAGTCCCGCTAGTTCCTCGCGGAGGCAGCGAAGTACACGTCCCTTGGCGAGGTAGACGGCATTGACCGAGATGCCGAACTCAGCCGCTACCTCAAGCGCAGGACGACCCTCGACGACGACTTCCCAGAATGCCTTCCACGTCGTCGGTTCGAAATGGGACTGCATCAGTTCCGTGGCGCGGCGGGCAAGGTGGCCCCGATACTCCTCCTCTTCCAGTTCACACCAGGTAGAGGGGTCTTCCAGTTCTCCGATCGGGACACCCGCCTGCTTTTCCACTGCGTGTTTGCGTTGCTGGTTGCGCCACCGATTCTGCAGGACGGTCTTGAGCCAGGCGCGAAAGCTCTTTCGCGGGTCGTACTGAAACTCCGGCAGGCGTTCCACGAGCGTGGTGAAGACATCCTGGATGAGATCCGCCACGTCGTGTCCGGTAAGCCCAAGCCGGCGCGACCACGCGACGAGCAAGGGAGTGTACATCTCGACAAACGTCTCCCACGCTTCCTGCTCGGGAGATTGACGCAGGCGTTGAAGTAGGCTGGGGGGCGTTGTGAACATCGGCTCCATCTGGGAAGAAATAGGGCAGTGGAAGGCATTGTATGCGTCCGGCAACGCGAATGCACCGGAAAGTGGTCGGAGCATTGGATGGGTCAGGAGGCGATTCATCCCGGCAAACGATGCCGTCCACCCCAGATTAGCCCGAAAATCTTCAGGGCGCATCCGCAGGCGGCACATTCCGCTCGACGGAGGCTCGCGGCGAAACCATCAAGACTCCTCTTCGTCTGGTCTGATCCAGCGCTCGATGCGTACAATTCCGATAGAACTATCCGCACGGCGGAGCCGCTTTCCTATCTATCCCATCTCCTCAGGGAAGGAGCTATCTGATGTCCTCGGCCACTCCCAACGTCGATGACCGCGTCGAATCCGGGGAAGAAACCCAGAGCTTTGCCGAGACGGCCATGCGCCTCAGCGGCAAGAGCGAAGAGGAGTCCCGCCGGCTCGGCGCCGTCGATAAGGCCGACGAACAGGTCGAGAAACTCTTCGAGCAGCGCTATCGCACCTCCAGCAGCCCCATTCACCGGGCCGTCTGGGATGGCAAAGCGCCTCTGGAGTTGTTCGCGCCGCCGCCGATGTCCACGTCCGAGCCGTGCGACGCCGCCATGCAGCGTTCGCTCGACGTCGTCCGCCGCCGGCTCGAAGCCCGCACCATGCACGACGCCCAGGGCAAACTGCAGCCCGAACTGCTCCGCGAACTGGGAGAAGCCGGCTACTGGGGCATGCTCATCGACCCACGCTACGGCGGACAGGGCGCTCCCTTTCAGCGATTCACCAGCTTCCTCACGAAAATGGCCACCTACGACGCGATGGTCGCCGGCATGGCCTCCATTCACGGCTGCATCGGCGCCGTCGATCCGGTGCGGGCGTTCGGCAACGAGGACCAGAAACAGCGGTTCCTGCCCCGTCTGGCGAGCGGCGAACGCCTGTCCGGCTTCGCGCTGACGGAACCCTGCGCCGGCTCCGACCTGACCGCTCTGCGAACGACGGCCACTCTCGTCGGCGATCACTATGAGGTCACCGGCGAGAAGCTGTTCATCACCAACGTCGTTCCCGGCCGCACCATCGGCCTCGTCGTCCTCATCGACGGCAAGCCGGCCGTCCTTGTCGCCGATCTGCCGGAGACCGAAAACGAGGAGTTCCATCTCAAGACGTATGGACTGTACGCTCTGCGTCACGCTCACAACAACGGCCTGATCTTCAACAAGTTCCGCGTGCCGAAGGAGAACCTGCTCGCTCCGCCGATCGGCGATGGCCTGACGATCGCCTATCACGGCCTCAATCTCGGCCGGCTGTCGCTCTGCGCCGGCGCTGCCGGCACCATGCGCGTCATGCTGGCCAATCTGCTGCCGTGGGCCGGGTTTCGCAAGACTTATGGCGAGGCCATTGCCCGGCGCGAGCTGGTCAAGAAGCGCATCGCCCGGCTCTCGTCGCTCATCGCCGGTTCTGATGCGATGGTCTCGTGGGGATCGTGGCTGATCGATCAGCACTATCGCGGCGAGCTGGAGTGCATCATCGCCAAGATTTTCGGCAGCGAGTCGATGAAGGAAGCGGCCATCGAGCTGTTCATGAAGACGCACGGCGGCCGCTCGTTCCTCAAGGGCCATCCGTTCGGCGACAATGTCTACGATTTCCTGGCCCCGTGCATCTACGAGGGCGAGGGCGAGATTCTCGGCCTGGCGTTCTTCAAGTCGCTGGTCAAAGAACACGCCAAGGAGTTCTTCGAGCCGATCGGCAAGGCGCTGCAGAAGTACAAGATGAAGACGCTCAATCCGCTCAATCCGGTCCACAACTGGCGGCTGCGGCGCGAACTGTGGGCCTACTCGAAGTGGACCATGGCGCAGAAGTTCCGGGGCCGCGATCGGCAGGCCGTCGATGGCATGGATGCTCGCCTGCAGGAACACGTCGATTTCGCGCTGACCGCCTTCGGCAAGTTGCCGCCCGAGATCAGCGGCACGATGCGGAAGCATCAACTGAAGCTGGCGGATCGCCAGTGCCGGATGTCCGAACTGTCGCAGCGAGTGCAGGACGTGGTGACCATCCTGGTGACGGCCATGTGGGGACACGGCAAGAAGAACGAGGTATCCATCGCCTCGGCGGACCTGCTGTGTCAGGACCTGCGGCGGAAGCTGACGGGCAAACGGCCCGACGACCGCTATTTCAAGGCATCGGGCCAACTGGCCGACGTGATCCTTTCGGGCGGCTTCGACGAACTGGCCGGTGTGCCGCGCGCCGAGATCATGATGCCCTACGAGAACCGATAAAGAATCGACCACGAACCCGACCACGAACCCGAAAAAGAATCGACCACGAATCTCACGAATTTCACGAATGAAGACAGAAAAGAATTGAGTAAGAACAGAAGAGAAAGAGAGCAAATGTCAATCATCTGTATCTCCTCGCTTCTCTTATTCAATTCCTTTTCTTCGTCTTCATTCGTGTGATTCGTGTGATTCGTGGTCGATTCTTCATTTCCTCCGCGGGATGGGCCGATCACACTCCGTCTATCTGAGGACGCTCATGCGACTTACCTGGCGAACTTTTCCGTCGTTCTTCTGGGGACAGTTCCTCACCGGCTTCTGCTTCCATCTGGTCCTGCCTGGCGTCCTGCTGCTGCTCGCCGGCCTTGTCCTCGGCTGGATCGGCCGGCACTTCGGTCTGTACTACCTCGTCTGGAACGAGAACCCGTACAAGCAATTCCTCACCGGCTTCGCGGTTTTCCTGCTCGCCTGGGAATCGATCCTTGTCGGCTATCTTCTCGAGGCCCAGCGAACGCCCCATGCCGATCGGTTTCGCCTCAAACGCGGCGGGCCAGCGGTCGCTTTTCTGCTCGGGATCGTCCTGTCGAGCTTGCTCATCCTGGCGATCGTCGCCGGCGTCTATTTCCTTGTCGAGAGAGTCGCTTCCCAGCAGAGGCCATCGACGGAGATTCGTCTGCCGGAGATGGAATGGGACTATCCCTTCCTCGGTTTTCCCTTCGCCGGCGGCGCTCTGCTGGCGATCATCCTGGCCGTCTATTTCACAATGCTGCGCTGGATCGGCCCGGCCGCCAAACCGCTGCTGGGCCGTTTGGGCGAGACGATCTTCCGGAACCTCACGCGGATTTGGCTGCTGGGCATCCGCAAGCCCGACGACGAGGACTATTTCCTGCACGGCGTCGCGCTGATCTCCTGGGTGGTCGCGTTTGTCTTCTTCCTCGCGGCCGGCTTCATGCCCTGGTTCTCTCCCATCCTCGGCATCTGCTTCCTGCTGCACAACGCGATCGCCATCTATGCGTTCCTTGCCTACTTCGTGCCGCGGCTGACCCCCGTTATCTTGCTGTTCTTCCTCGGTCTGCTCTGGCTGGGCGGCATTCCCCACTACAAGCAACACATCCCCGGCCTCGAACGGTTTTACGACAAGCCGGTGCTTCTCGCGGACGAGAAGGCCACGCCTCTGCCCCCGGACCCACCGCTCCTGAAGGCGGACGATATCGACTTCTCCGCACGCGAACTGGGCATGCATCCGGCAAAGATGAAACGTCCGGTCGTCGTCGTTTGTGTCAGCGGCGGCGGGTTGCGCTCGTCCGCCTGGACGCTTGCGGTCTTGCATCAAATCGACAAACGGCTCAAGGAGGAGGGCATCCTCTTCCCCTATCACATCCGTCTGTTCAGCGGCGCGTCGGGAGGCATGCTCGGCGCATCCTGTTACGTCCTGTCACTTCCCGAGCCCACCAGCAAGACGGAGCCAATCGCGCCTCAGACGCTGCGCGACCGCCTGATGGAGGATAGCCTGTCGCCCATCGTACACCAGATGGCGTACGGCGATCTCTGGGCGCTTTTCTGGCCCAGATCGGTTGGGTACGATCGAGGACGGGCGCTCGAGCAAGCGTGGAACGAGAACCTCGAGGGACTGCTCGACGTTCCGTTTACTTCGCTGCGTGAAGGAGAAAAAGCAGGCTGGCGTCCCTCGCTGGTCTTCTCGCCGATGCTGGTCGAGGATGGCCGGCGTCTGTTCATCAGCAACCTCGACCTGGACGAAGTGGTCCGCAACAAAACCAATGTCGTCCCCGGAGTCCCGGACAGTCCGCTGTCCTCCGGGGCGTTTGAGTTGTTCCGTCTCTATCCCGATCGGCAGACACGCGAGGAGTTCAAGGTCGTGACCGCTGCGCGAATGAGCGCGTCGTTTCCCTATGTGACGCCGGCAACGCCACTGCCGACGATCCCCAGGCGGCGTGTTATCGATGCCGCCTTCTACGACAATTACGGAGTGAGTCTGCCGGCCGCCTGGCTGATGAGCGACAGTACTCTCCCCTGGCTGCGCAAGCATGCCTCGGGGGTGCTGCTGGTCCAGATTCGCGATGGCCAGTACGATCCCGAGCGCAGACTGAAAGGCGTGATGGAGGACACGTCCAGACCCCTGTCGCGCGGGCTGGAAGAGTTGACGTCTCCCCCGGAGGGACTGTTCACGGCCCAGGATAGCGGCGTGGTCTTTCGCAACGACGAACAACTGGAGATGCTCGGCCGGCTCCTCGCCCACGAAGTAGAGGAGCACCCCTCCGGCTCGAACTTCTTCACGACGGTCACGTTCGAGTTCAGCAAGAAAGCTTCGCTGTCCTGGTATTTGGCGCCGGCCGAGAAAAAGCTCCTCCAGGACGAGGCAGCGACGGGACAGGAACAGTCCATCCAGAAAATGGTGGAGTGGTGGAAGAGCCGGCCGAAAGACATTCCGGTGAAGTGACGTTCGAGAATGGCCGGACGGCGATTCCGGGTGGACGGCGATTCCGCACGCGCAGTTACTCAGACAGGATGTTAGAATTAACTCATTCAACCGTTTACTCTTCATCTCCCTTGCATGAGCCAGAGGCGACAACGAAGGAGGCGCGGACGATGAATGCCCCGTGGTATCGGGCCTTGAGCGCCGGTATGGTCTTTCTGCTGCTGTTCTCTCCGGTGTGCGCGGCCGAAAAGGCCCTCTCGCCGCAGGAACTCGCCGCCCGCATCGACTTCCACATTCAGGCGAAATGGGCGAAACTGAAGGTCGTCGCTGCCAATCCGGGCGACGACGCCGAATTCCTTCGTCGTGTCTCTCTCGACATCCTCGGCCGAATTCCCACCGTCGCCGAGATCCACGATTTCCTCGCCGATAGCTCGCCGGACAAGCGCCAGAAGCTCGTCGCCAAGATGCTCGACAGTTACGGCTACGTCGGCAACTTCACGTCGGTCTATCGCGATCTGATCGTGCCGCAGGGCGGCAACAACCAGTTCGCCCAGGCGTTCGGCCAGCAGATGGAGTCGTGGCTGACCGCCAAGTTGCGCGCCAATGCCGGCTATGACGTTCTGGTGCGCGACCTGCTTACGGCCGAGCCGCTCGGCAACTTCGGCCGCATTCGCGGCGGCCGGGCGCAGCCTCTCGATCCCAACGAGCGCTCCGTTATCGCTTTCTACCAGGCCAACGAGTTGAAGCCGGACAACGTCGCCTCGGCCGTGTCGCGCGTCTTCCTCGGCATCAAACTCGAATGCGCCCAGTGCCACGATCATCCCTTCAACCAGTACAGCCGCGAACAATTCTGGCAGACGGCCGCGTTCTTCGGCGGCTTGAAGCCCAATCGCCAGGACGGCCAGCGCTTCCAGCAAGCCGCCTTCGATCCCGCCGTCAAGGAAATCAAGATCCCGAATACGGAGCGCATCGCCAGGGCGAAGTTCCTCGACGGCAAGGAGCCGAAGTTCCCCGAAGGCGGCGATACCCGCGCCGTCCTTGCGGACTGGATCACCGCTCCCGATAATCCTTACTTCGCGCGGGCCGCGGTCAATTACCTGTGGGCGCACTTCTTCGGCCTGGGCATCATCGACCCCGTCGATGAACCCTCGGACGAGAACCCGCCGAGCCATCCCGAACTGCTCCAGGAGT
>JBBSDR010000068.1:0-12077 GCA_038240465.1 Gemmatales bacterium | reverse complement strand
TGATCGTTCTCTGCTTGGAGTGCGCAGCAGCGTTGTTCCCAATCCGCACAACGACTACAGGTGCTATGCCTCATGTTTACCATGGCCATCTTTGTAGTCCGGCTACGTTTTTTGGCCAGATCGCCGGTGAACGGTTACCCCGCTTCCTTCCCGGAAATGCGATAATCGCGCGTTCGGCGGCTACCTCAAGTGAAATCTTCTCCTCGGCCTCATCCGTCCTCCTGTGTTATGAGGGGTGCGCAGGATCGAGAAAAGGGGTCTCGAATGCTCCCGGGACCTTCCCGCGCGTTCCTGAGGCGAGCGGCAGGATTTGGTTTCGCCGTAGGACGGCTCTCCGGAGCCGTCCCCAGCCACCCCGGACGGCTCCGGAGAGCCGTCCGACGGGTAAGCTTTTTCTTTCCGCTCGCCTTACTTTTCTTCTTCGGACATTTCTTCCTTCAGGAGTTGAGCGAGCATCCTGGACACCTCGGCCGCAGTTTCTCGACCTAATCGCTTCACCAGCCTCTCGACCATAGACTTCGGTTCCGCCGGAAGCGTGATGGTCAACCGCTGGCCGGCCTTGCGTCGCGGCACTTTTCCCTGCTCCTTCAAGGTCTGTAAGAACTTCCTCTGTTCCGCAGGCGTCATCTTCGCGAGCTTCATGACCCGGCCCCGCGTCAGGCCGGTATTGCGCGACAGGATCAGGTTCCTCGCCTCGGCGCCGCAGTTTGCAGCAATGCCATCGACCGCCCTGGCAAACCGCTCGCCGCGACGGATGGTCGCCTCGCTCACCTTGTACTCCCGGGCCAGCCGCTCGGCCGTCGTGAACTGGTCATTTTGACCATCTGCTCCCTCACCGGTCCTGTCGCCGCCCCGCGGCTTCTTCTCGGCCTGGTAGCGTTTCCACCGGAGGTAGGCCGCCGCTTCCCGGGTCAACCCGCATAAGACCCGAATAAGGGGTCAAACCCCGAACCAGTTTTGCGAGGTCGTTCGCATTTTCTCTCGTCCGCCTTCGGTTGGTCCATTGCCCTGACCGAAATCCTTCTTCGTGGTCGCTCATGGCACACTCGCACTGCCGGGAACAGGGCTTCTCGCCGCCCCACCTGGCGCACCGCGACCACTTGCCTGGCCCGGAAAAGGTGGACGCGGAAAAGTTAGCAGGAACCGTTTTTTTGCTTTTTCTCTCCCGCAGCGGTCGGCGGAGCATGTCGAGGAAGTCGGGATGGGCGACGAGTTGATCGCTGAATGACTGGCTATTGCTGAACAGTTGCAGCAGGATTTCGAGCGAGCGGGCACGGTTTTCGAGCAGCAGCGGCAGCTTGTCGCGTCCGGCCGGCTGGGCGAGGTAGCGTTCGAGGTTGTTGAGGGCCATGTCGGCGTCAGGACAGCGCGGCAGCAGGCGTCCGAGGGGGGTACAAAGTTCGCGCAGGGAATCGACGCCGACGTGCCGCCCGAGACGGTCAGACTGCTGGCCCCCGCTGTGGCGGCCACCGACAGCGTGCCGCCGGAGACGATGAGGCTGCCGACGACGGTGAGCTGATGAATAGAGTCCGTGCCGGTCGAGTGTGTGACCGTGACGCCCATGGGAATGACGACATCAGCCCCGGAGCCTGGCACGGAGCCGGTGCTCCAGTTGGCTGCCGTGCCCCAGTTGCCGGTCGCCGGCCCGGTCCAGGTCACCGTTTGAGAGGCGTTGTAGGTGAACGACGCCGCGGCCGAAGTTCCCCCTGGTGACGTGACAGTAACGTTGACCGCACCCGTGGCATGGCCCGGCGCGATGGCGATGATGGTGGTGTCGTTGACGACGGTGAAGCTGGCCGACGAGCCGCCGAACGCCACAGCCGTGGCCCCGGTCATGTTGGTTCCCGCAATCGTGATGGGTACGCCGCCCGAGGCGGTGTCGCTGCCGGGGCTGAGCGAGGTAATGGCCGGCGTACCGTAGTAGTTGAACTGATCGGCCGCCACTGCGTTCGAGAGAGTGCCATACGCACCGGCGACCCGCACATCGACCATGCCCGGCGTCGTCGCGGCTGGCACCGTGGCCGTGATCGTGGTGGAGGAGACGACGGTGAAGGAAGGGACCCGAACGGAACCGAAATACAGCGCTGTCGCCCCTGTGAAGTTGCTGCCGCCGATGGTGATCGACGATCCACCCGCCAGCACGCTGCTGCTGAGACTCATGCCGATGACAGACGGGATCGGCTCCGCGAAGGTGTACTCATCCGCGACCGAGGTGGCTGAGCTGCCCGCCCCCGTCGTCACGACCACGTCCGCGGTGCCGGGTGAGTTGGCCGGCGTGGTGACCGTGAGCGACGTCGAGGAGTTGACCGCGATGGACGCCGCAGCCATGCCGTTGAAGGATACCGACACCAGGCCGGTGAAGTTCGATCCCGTGATGTTCAGTGTCGCGCCGCCCGCGGTCGAGCCGGTCGAGGAACTGAGGGCTGTCACCGTCGGCACGGCGACGTAGGTGAACTGGTTCGCGGATCCAGTCGCCGACGTGCCGTAGGGCGTCGTGACGGTAACGTAAGGAGTCCCGGCCGACCCTGCCGGGGAGACGGCCGTGATTTGCGTCGCGGAATCAACGGTGAAGCTGGGCGCGTTGACGCCGTTGAACTTCACCGTGATCGCCCCGTTGAGGTTGGCGCCGGTGAGGACGATGGTCGTCCCTCCCCCCGTGGGGCCGCTGGAGGGAGAGAGACCGGTGACGGTCGGCGCGGTCGCGTTGTAGGTGTAGAGGTTCCCCGAGCCGGTCGAGGAGATACCATCCGTGGTCGCCACGGTGACATTGATCGCGCCGGAAGTGTGTGCCGGCGCTGTGGCCGTGATGCTCGTCGCTGAGTTGACCACGATGCTGCCGGCCGCGGTCCCATCGAACAACACATCCAGGACGTTCGTGAAATTCGTTCCGGTCAGCGTCACCGAGGTGCCGCCGCCCGTCGGTCCGGAGGTCGGCGACAGCCCCGTCACCGTCGGCGTGCTGGACGTGGACGTGTAGTTGAACGATGATGCCGAGGAGGTCCCATCCGTGTTGGTGACGGTCACGTTCGCCGCCCCTGCCGCGTGGATGGGAACGAAGACGGTGATGGTCGTATTCGAGACGATGCTGAAGTCGTAGACCACGGCACTGCCGAAGCTGACCCTCGTGGCCGTGCTGTAGTTGGTGCCGGTGATGGTCAGGAGCGTGCCGCCGGCCGTGGTGTCGCTACTGGCGGACAGGCCGGTGATCGTCGGCGGGGCGGACTGGTAGGTGAACTGATCGGAAGAGCCTGTTGAAGAAATCCCCAGTGGCGTCGTCACCGTCACATGGACCGTGCCGACAACGCCCACGGGGGCCGTGACACTCAGCGAGGTTGAGGAAACCAGGGTGAACGGGACTGCGGTGTCCCCGAAGAGGACCTGCATCGTCCCCGCCAGGTTGGTCCCGGTGATGGTCAGCACGGTACCGCCGCTCGACGGCCCCGTCGTCGTGCTGAGCGAGGTAATGGTCGGCGTGGTCGTCGAGGTCGTCGTGTAGGTAAACGTGCTGGCTGACGACGTACCCGATGGCGTGACAACGGTGACCCCGACCGCCCCAGCCGCCGCCAGAGGACTGACCGCCTGGATCTGGCTGTCGGAGACGAAGTAGAAGAGACTGGCCGGCGTATTGTTGAAATAAACTGCTGTTGCCCCGGTCAGGTTGACGCCGTTGATCGTCACCAGGGTTCCGCCCGACGTCGGCCCACTGGTCGTTCCCAGGCTGCTGATCGTCGGGCCGATGGCGCTGTATGTGAAGGCGACACTTCTCGGCACAGAGGTTCCCGCCGGCGTAAGGACGCTGACATCGGCGTCGCCTGCCGCATGGGCCGGCGCTGTGGCCGTGATCTGCGTATCCGAGACGACGGTGACGCCGGTGGCCGCAACGCCGTCGAACAGGACTTGCGTCGCCCCTGTGAAACCGGCCCCGGTCAGGGTGACCGTCGTGCCGCCGGCCATCGGCCCGAACGCGGGGCTGATGCCGCTGAGCGTCGGCGCTGAGGCGCTGACAAACTGGAACTGGTTGCCGCTACCGGTGGACGAGGTCCCGCCCGGCGTCGTGACGGTCACATTGATGGTGCCGCTGGCGGAGGCGGGCGCGATGGCCGTGATCGACGTCGGCGAGTTGATCGTGAAGGTTGCCGCCGTGCCCCCAAAGGAAACCGCTGTCGCGCCATTGAGGTTGGCGCCGGTCAGGGTCACGGTCGTACCGCCCGCCGCCGGTCCCGTTGCCAGCGAGAGTGCCGTGACTGTCGGTGAGGCGGAGGTGTAAGTGTAGTGGTCGCCGCTGACGGCCGAGGAGATGCCGGCGGCCGTCGTGACTGTGACGTCAACGGTGCCGGCCGTTCCCGCTGGGGCGAAGGCAGTGATCGACGTGGCCGAATTGACCGTGAAGGACGCCGTGGCGCTGCCGAAGGCAACACGCATGGCGTCCGTGAAGTTCGTTCCGGTGATGGTGACCGACGTGGAACCCCCCGTCGGCCCGCTGGTCGTCGCCAGGCTGGTGACGGTCGGCAGGTCGCCGCCGTGTAAGTGAAGAGGTCCGCCGAGCTGGTCGTCGAGGTCCCATTGGGCGAGGCGACGGTGATGTGGAAAGCCCCTGTCGCCTGGACGGGGCTGACGGCCGTGATCGACGTGTCGCTGTTGACGGTAAACGTCGCCGGCATCCCACCAAACGACACAAGTGTCGTCTCGGTGAAGCCGGAACCGATGAGGTTGACAGTCGTGCCGCCCGCGGTGGTGCCGGTGCTGACGCTGATCGAGCTGACGGCCGGCACGGCGGCCAGGTAGCTGAAGCGAGCAAACGGCGAGGCGGGCGAGGAGCCGTAGGGCGTCTCAACGCTGACGTCCACGGTGCCGGCGAAGTGGGCGGCCGTGGTGGCCGTGATCTGGGTGTCGGAGTTGACGGTCACGCTGGCAGCATCAAGGTCACCGAACATCACACGCGATGCCGCCGTGAACCCCGAGCCGGTCAAGACGACGGTCGTGCCGCCTGCCATCGAGCCGGAAGGGATGGTCGTTCCGGAGACGCTGACGCCGGTCACTTCAGGAGCCGCCGCGTCGGCAAAGGTGAACTGATCGGCGCTGGACGTGCTGGAAGTGCCGTAGGGCGTGATGACCGTGATGTGAATGGTGCCGGCAGACTCGGCCGGGGCGTAGGCGGTGATCTGCGTGGCTGAATCGACGGTGAAGTAATCGGCCGAGAGGCTGCCGAATTTGACGTCGATCGACCCGTTGAAGTTGGCCCCGGCGAGGGTCACGGCGGTGCCGCCGGCCAGCGGGCCGCGGCTGGGGCCGATGGCGCTGACACTCGGTCCGGTCGCCGTGTAAGTGTAACTGGCCGCCGCCGAGGGGCCGCCTGGCGTGAACACAACGATGTCGCCGCTACCGGAGGCACTCGGCGGCGCGGTGACGGTGATGGACGTGGCGGAATTCACGGTGAAGGCGGCCGCCGAGATACCGTAGAAGGTGATGTCGTAGGCGTCGGTAAAGTTCGTACCCGTCAGCGTAATGGTATTGCCTCCGCCGGTGGGTCCGGAGGAGGAGCTGAGGCTGCTGATGGTGGGAGCGGCGATGGCAGTGAACTGGTCAGCGCTGGACGTGCTTGACGTGCCGTAAGATGTCGTGACGGTGACGTGGACGGTGCCGGCGGAGAGGGCCGGGGCAGTCGCGATGATCGTGGTGGACGAGATCGCTGTGAAGCTGGTGGCCGCCGAGGAGCCAAAGGAAACCGCACTCGCCCCGTTGAGGTTGACGCCCGAGATCGTGACCAGAGTTCCGCCCGCAGACGGCCCGGTGAGGTTGTCCAGGGCGCTGACGGTGGGGGCCGTGGCCGAGTAGGTGTAGGTGCTGGCGCTGGAAGTGCTGTACGGGTTGGTGACGGTGACGTTGACGGTGCCAGACACGCTGGCTGGGGCGTAGGCGGTGATCTGCGTGGCCGAATCGACGTGAAATCCGTCGGCGGACAGAGACCCGAACATCACCTTGTTCGCACCCGCCATGTTCGTACCGCTGATGACGACCGCGTTGCCTCCGCCCGTGGGTCCGGAGGAGGCGGTCAGCGAGGTAATACTGGGCGCGGAATTCATCGCCGTGAACTGGTCGGCGCTGGATGTGGAGGAGGTCCCTGTAGGCGTGGTGACGGTGATGTCGTAAGTTCCGGCCGTCAAGACCGGCGCGACGGCGGTGATGGAGCCGTCGTCGTTGACCTTGAAGGCCGTCGCCGCCGTGCCACCGAAGGAAACCGCTGTCGCGCCGAAAAGGTTGTTGCCGGCGATGGTGATGGTTGTTCCGCCCTGCGGCGGTCCCCAGATTGTGTCCAGTCCGGTGACAATCGGCACCGCGGCGATCACGCTGAGAGGGTTCTCGACGTTGATGGAATTACCGTGCTGGTCCTCAATGGTGACGATAACAGGATCAGTTCCCTGCTGGGTGTATGTATGGCTCCCCATGACCGCGAAACTACCGTTGCTCTCAGCAACGATGAACCCGGCACCCGCCGCGGCGCCATCGCCCCAATCGATAGTGGCGGTGTAATCCTCCGGCGACCGGGTCGGATCGGGGTCGGTGAAGCGAGCGACTACAACGTTGTTTAGCGGCAGATTCTCTACGGGGCTGAGCGAGGTTCCCACTGCGGTCAAAGGCGCAGGACTGACGTATGCAGTCGTGTTGACGATGGCCCGGAGGCCGCCACTCTCGGAAATGGCGATGGTGACCGGAAACCAGTCGGCCGTCTTGTAGGTGTGGTCCGCGCTGACGCTGAAACTGGTTCCGCCAAGGGCAGTAGCGGGTGTCGTCGTGGTCTGACCGTCGCCCCAGTCGATGAGGGCCGTGTAGGAGGTGCCGGTGGTGCCGGTGAAAGTGCTGACCTGCACGGTCCCAGCCGAGGTCCCCACCGTTGCCTCGAAGTCAATAGCCACGGCGGAGACTGCGCCGGATAGCGTGGCTGTGCCGCTGACGTTGGCAGTCGCCCCTCCAATCCGGTCGAAGATATTAACGCTCACAGGGAAAGGCCCGCTATCCTCATAGGTGTGCGAACCGTTCACACTGAAGGAGCCGCTGCCTCCGCTGACGACGCCGGGGGTGAAGGTGCCGTCGCCCCAGTCAATCGTCGCCTGGAAATTGCCAGGCTGGCTGTAGGGGTTGGGGTCGGAGAATGTGGCGACCTGGACGCCCGAGAGCGTGGACCAGGCGGAACCGCTGACGTTCTGAGCCACCGCCGTGATGCCCGCATCGGTCACGACGGCTGTTGACGTCAAGATCACGGACGTGCTGCCGGAGGTCACGGTAACCATCACAGAGTAGTTGCCGGCATACTTCCAGGTGTGGCTGCCCTTGACTGTCTTTGTTCCCGTACCCGAGACGCTGCCGCTGGTGATATCGACTGGGGTATTGTCGCCCCAGTTGATGGATACCGTGTAGGGACCGGCCCCGCCCGTGTCAGCAAGGGTCCCGAGGATCACATTGCTGACCAGGGCGCCCTCCACGCCTGCGGGGGCGCTTGCCGCCAGCGCATTCAAAGGAACAGTCCAGACGCTGCGACCATAAGTACCCGCAGCGAGAAGTGTCTTGGCGCCGTACTGCTGCAGCGAGAGGTCCATGACCTGAACATTGGGCAGGCCAGTATCGAACCGATCCCACTGCCAGTCGCCCATCACGTTCCTCCCGCGCCACACCCCCGCGTCATTGCCCACATACAGCACCGGCGTGATGGTCGCGCTTTCATCCTGGACGGCGATGGACCAGGCCGGCAGGTTCGGCAGGCTTGTGGGCAACGCCCTGTTCTTCCCGGCGATGTTATTCCAGGTGATGCCGTCATTCGTCGTAAAATACACCTGGCCAATCGTGTTGACATTAGCGGGCGCGTCGATGAAGTTGCCGATGGTCAGGAAAGCCCAGCCGGGGTGGGACGGAACGGTCGCGATGCTGGTAATGGCGCGGTTGCCCCAGGGTGGATTTGTGTATTCGTACCAATTCTTGGCGCGAATCTGGCTTGGGTCCGCCGTGGCGTGCCAGGTGCGGAACAAGTTGCCGTTCTCGAAGCCGACGTAGATGAGTTCATCGGACGTAACCCTGACAGGGCTACCTCCGTATTGGAATGGACCGAACGTGGTTGCGGTGATGACATTGTTACCCCCAGCCCCCGGGAAGTTGCTGTCGATCCTCTTCCATGAGGAACGGTCCGTGGGCGTGTTCGATTCCATGAGGTGATACTTTTGCGCCAGCAAGACCAGGTTGGGGTTCTGGTAGTTGACGTCCATCGCCGCCCGGAAAGGGTAGTCGGCCTCGGCCCAGCCCGCTGGCCTCGCGTCTTGCCATTTGTAGGAAGGCTGCACCATCCTCTTAAGGTTTCCGTTCTGAAGGGAGCCGTAAAGGACGGATCCCGTATCCGTCGCAAAGCGGACGCGCATGCCATCACCGCCGAGGACGGTGGTCCATCGAGAGCCGGAATTGATGGCTGCGGCAATCCCGTTGTCCTGCAAGCCGGCTGCAAGGATATCGCTGTATGTCGGCCTGAGTGAGACACTCCAGGCTTGACTTGTCTCCAGGCCGCTGGTGTTGAGGTTGAGCCACGACTTCATGGCCGGGTCGTAGCGCCAGAGGCCGCCGTCCGTGCCGACATAGACCTTGCCGTTGGAGACGATCATCGCCTGAACGTCAGCGTGCGGGGTTACTGGCCCCTTGTTGTCGATCCGAGTCCATTCCGTGGTCACCGGATCGTATTCGTAGATGAAGCCGGGAGCACCCTGACCCGGAGCCTGTCCGCCGACAAACAGATGACCGCTGACCGGCTCGAAGGCAATGGCCATGCTGTATCGACCCTGGTCACCCAGGAAATTCGCTGGTTTCGGCGACAGAACGGTCCAATATTCTCCATCCGTACTCGTGTAAATGCCGGCCAGGGACTCGTCTTTCTTTGCTCCGATGGCGTAGAGAATCGGCTTGGTGGGATTGCGGTCATCGACGGTGAACTCCATTCGCCAGATGGTCCCCGGATAGAAAGGGACCTCGCCAGGGAAAGGGGCATCGGCAGGCCGGTTGTTCATTACCTGGCCGATATGGTCCCAGGTCTTCCCATCGTCGTCGGATTGCCAGATGCCGCCAAAATTGTCCTGGTCTGCCGCCGCGTCGTTTGACTGGACCCCCGCATAGACAAACGTCTTGCCGCCTCGGGAAACGCATACGAGATCTGTGACCTGGATTTGTTCGCCGATGCGATCAGCGTTGTTGGGTAGGTCTCCAGCTTTTGTCGCAGGTCCTGTGATTTTGGTCCACGTCTTCCCTCCGTCCTTGCTCTGGTAGATGCCATTGTCGGCCTTACTCCCAGCATTCTTGAAATCTTGAAGGAAGGAGGTGACGGCGGCGTAGACGATGTTATCGTTGTTGGGATCCACTACGATTTTGGAAATCGTATGGCGAAAGAAAGCAGTAGGTTTCGCAGCCGTTCCGGTGACAGGCGGTCCCCAGGTCTTGCCACCATCGTCCGATCGCAGAATGCCGGAGCCATATCGCGCCCCGCCCTCGACTGCTTCCCCAGTCCCGAGGTAGACAATGTCCGGATGCTTCGGATCGACAGCGAGGGCGCCGACAACGCTTAAGCCAGCGAAGAGTCCGGTTTGGCGATTCAGGGCATTGAGGTTGATTGTGTCCGTGTTACTGACTGTCCATTCGGGATCGACAAAGTGGTCGCTAGTCCACACTCCTCCCCCGGCGGCACCCAAGATCAGCGTGTCGGGAGGCTGTGCACGGTCGCTGATTGCCAGCGCGCTGATGCGTCCGCTGTACGATTGCGCTTGTGAGGCCATGATGGTGCCGGGGTCTTGCTGCGGTGCAGGACCAATGTCGCTCCAGGCCAGGAGTACACGGTCTTCCAGCACCTCCACGGAAAGCTGCTCTCGCTTCCGGGTGCGGGTCGCCTTGCGTCGTCCAGAGCCGAATGACTCGAGAAACAATCGCCAGAGGTCCTGAACGTGTCGCATGTCTGGATTCTCCGAGTCTGTTTCGCTTTGTTAGCGCTTCTCAGAAGGTCATCCACTGGAAAACGAACTCTCAGTCTGCCCTGTGCGTCTCAGGCAGGAGCCTGAGCATCTTCCCTGTCCGCGCATCCCATTCTTCCAGACGAATGAGCAAAGCCCCGCCACCGTCGCAGCGACCGCGAGCGAGCACCAGTCGTGTACGGTCGGGGGAGAAAGCGTAGGCACTGGCGCGTTCGTTGTCCTTTGGCTCGACGACCGCTGCCTTCCACAACTGCACTGACTTGCCCGTGCTGAGTTCGACCCGGCGCAGCCCTTCCTCGTCCAGCACCAGCAGATGCTTGCCTTCCGGCGAGAACGCCCAGCCAAAGCCGTAATCGGCTTTCCACAGCTCTTTCCCCGTCTCCGGATCCCACATCACGAGGCGAGAACGCCTCTCCTCGCCTTCCTCGATACCGGAGATAACCGCCTTGCCGTCCGGAGTGAACATTCCGGGGCTACGGCTGCTTTTCAGTTCCCAGATGTGAAGGGGAACCCCGCGGTCCACGTCCAGCAGGGCCAGGGAGAAGCCTGGTCCGTGTGGGCTAAACATTCCCAGCGCTCGTTTACCGTCGGCAGAGAGGGCGGCGTGGTTGGCCACGCCGTGGCGGTTGTGGAGGAACGGCAGCTGTTTGCCACGGGCCACGTCCCACAGCCGGTCGCCCCCCCATTCGCCTTGGACTAGGACCCGCTGGCCATCGGCGGAAACGCCCCTTGCCCACTGCCCCTTTGAATCTTCGCCAAACTCGCGCAGGGGTTGGGCAAACCTCGACGGCGCTCCTTTGTCTGCATCCCAGATGCTCAGTTGCTTGTTCCAGTCGGTCAAGAAAATGTGCCGCGTGCCTGGCAGCCAAATCGCGTCATGGACTTCATCGGGATCCCACGCGCTCCACAATTCCTCGCCGCTTTGGGCGTCCCAAACTGTCAGTCTCCGGAGAAAATCTCCGAACATCTGATTTCCGTCCGCCTCGTATTGCGTGAGAATACGTTGGCCATCGCTCGAAAAGGACATCGAACAAACCCGGATAGTGGGCGGTGCCACCCCATGGCGGCGTCGCTTGGGTTCATTCGCGCGCGCCCGCCGAATGCCATCCGGATCCCGATCCGGCAGGCGCTCCTCCCAGGTGGGCAACACCCCCAGGGCCACCGCCATCACCGCGAGCAGGCCAAGCCCTGACAGCATCATCAGCGCGCAGCCCAGGAGACGGAGCCATCGCCTTTTGGCGTTCGGGCGCAGGCGGACATCCGGTGAGGCCGTGGCAACCCCATCGCCCGTCTGTGCCGGCCATGGCGTGAGCGGAGCAGGGCTGGTGCCGACCTGAATGTTCTCCGATGGTTTGGCGGCCTTGTCCATTTTGCTGCACTCTTTCTTGCCCTTCTTTGGCCGGCCCTAACAACGCAGACGGCCAAGTAAACTAATCTCACGCAAGCAAAGGTACATGCAAATACAGATTTCAGACGCCGAACATTGACAGGGTAAACTTTCCCTGCCAGTAGAGCAGGATCCAAATGATCGACATCACCTGTTGAGGAGAAATGCCAGCGCGGATTACTTTCGAGAGGTGTCCCTGCCGTTCATTCGTCGCTTGCCTATAATGAACGCGAACCCATTGAACAATGCAAGGAGATGTGTCAACTCATTCTCGTTTCTCTCAGCAGCGATTACATCAAGGGAGAACATATACTTCACGCGGCCAGGAATGAAACATCCTGGAACGTTTGAAATTTGTGCGTCATCAAGGACTTCAGCCCCTTTGCATGTTCGGTCTCAATCTTGCTCAGACAGCCATCAATCGCACCGCGAAACGCCGCGAATGTGTCGTAATGATGGGCATACAATACCTGCTTCTTGATGAACCTCCACAACCGTTCAATCAAATTCAGATTCGGCGAATACGAGGGCAAGAACAACAATTCGATGTTCAGGCTCTTGGCCAGGTCCATCACCAGCACACAGTGCTGGTAGCGGGCGTTGTCGAGCACCAACCGCACCGGCCCCGTCAGCCCCAAAGCGGCGATCTTGCGCAACAACGCGCACATCGTTTCGGCGTTGACCGTTGCATCCGTGGT
>JBBSDR010000067.1:0-12116 GCA_038240465.1 Gemmatales bacterium | reverse complement strand
GAGATCGGCAAAAGCGGCCGCAAGACAGTTGACGAATCGATCGCGGCGCTGGGTACAGTCAAGGAGCAGGTGGAAGCAACGGCGCAGAACATTATGGCGTTGGCCGAGCAAGCCCAGGCCATCGGCGAAATCATCACCACCGTCAACGACATCGCCGAACAGACCAATCTTCTCGCCCTCAACGCCGCCATTGAAGCCTCAAGAGCGGGCGAACACGGCAGGGGTTTCTCTGTCGTCGCCGGCGAGGTCAAGGCGTTGGCCGATCAGTCGAAGAAAGCGACGGCCCAGGTGCGGCAACGCCTCGGAGAGATCCAGAAATCGACCAATACCGCCGTGCTCTCGACGGAAGAAGTGACCAAGGGAGTGGCGATCGCGACGAAGGTGGCCGATCAGGCGGGGCAGACGATCAAGGCGCTGGCGGACACGCTGTCCGAAGCGTCGCAGGCGGCGTCGCAGATTGTGGCGTCGGCGGGCCAGCAGGCGACGGGCATGGCCCAGATTCATCAGGCCATGAAGAACATCGATCAGGTGGCCAGGCAGAACCTGGCGGCCATGCGCCAGGCCGAACTGGCGGCTCAGAACCTCAATGCTCTGGGTACTGAACTCGCCGGACTGAGCGCGGAATAAAAACGGGAACCAGTCAACGATACATCAAACGGATCTGTGAGTCCGGAAGGTGTTACGATGCCAAGAGAGATCCTCTGGAGAAAGACGATTGGCGCTCAAATGGGCGGCATCACGCTCGCCCTGCTGGCGCTGTCGGTGCTGTTAATTGTTGGCAACCTCACCATCCTGGCATCGATTCAGGGTGACAGCGCTTCGCTCAACCTCTTCCTGAAGGGCCGCTATTACAGTTATGAGATGCTCGCTCTCGCCAATCGGCTCTTCGACGAGCAGGACGAAAAGGCGAAAACGCTGACACGCGAGAAATTGAACGAGTTGATGGCCGAGATGGACCAGCGCTTTGAGCGGTTAGCAGGGGACCACGCCATCGCGAATGATCCGCTGCTCCTCGCCGGTCTCCGGGAGCGAAAGAATCACTGGCAAAAGATCAGAGAGATGTTCAAGGAGCTATCCCAGAAACAGACGCGGGACAAGGTAAAGAACGATCTCTTTACCGTTGCCGACGAGATCGACAAATTCGCCCAGCATGTCGATGAAGGGGGTCAAGACCTGGAGAAGGCCAGTGAGGCAAGGGTCAGCCGCTTCAAGTGGCTCCAGTTCGCGTTTGGGGCAGTCGTCTTCATCGTCCTGGGTTTCGTGTTTTGGATCACGCGCGGGATTGCCAACCGCTCGCGGTTGCTGGCGAACACGGCCGATCGCATCGCTGGCGGAGACCTGACGATTAGCGCGGACGTCAAAGGCAGCGACGAACTCGCTGCCCTGGGCGACTCGTTCAACACGATGACCACCAACCTGCGCGCCACCATCGAGACCGAGAAGGGAGGACGCGCACGCATTGACAAGCTTCTCGATGCCGAGAAGCAGCGGCGGGAGCGAATCGAGAGACTGCTGGCGACCATCCGTGAGGCGGTCAACCGTCTATCGACGTCAAGTACGGAGATCCTGGCAAGTACGTCCCAGCAGGCAGCGGGCGCCCAGGAACAGGCCGCCGCCGTGTCGGAGACTGTCACCACGGTCGATGAAGTCACTCAGACAGCCGAACAGTCGGCACAGCGGGCAAAAAGTGTGGGGGAAGCAGTGGTTCGCACGCAGGAGATCGGCAAGAGCGGCCGCAAGACAGTCGATGACTCCATCGCGGCGTTAGGCACCGTCAAGGAGCAAGTGGAAGCGACGGCCGAGAACATTCTGGCGTTGGCCGAGCAGGCCCAGGCCATCGGCGAGATCATCGCCACCGTCAACGACATCGCCGAACAGACCAACCTCCTCGCCCTCAACGCCGCCATTGAGGCATCACGGGCGGGCGAACACGGCAAGGGTTTCTCTGTCGTCGCCGGCGAGGTCAAAGCGTTGGCCGATCAGTCCAAGAAGGCGACGGCCCAGGTTCGGCAGCGATTGGGAGAGATCCAGAAGGCGACCAATACCGCCGTGCTGTCCACCGAAGAAGTAACGAAGGGAGTGGCGACGGCGACCAGGGTCGCGGACCAGGCGGGGCAGACGATCAAGGCTCTGGCGGACACGCTGGCGGAAGCGGCGCAGGCGGCGGCGCAGATTGTGGCGTCAGCGGGCCAGCAGGCGACGGGCATGGCGCAAATCCATCAGGCGATGAAGAACATCGATCAGGTGGCCAGGCAGAACCTGGCGGCCATGAGACAGGCCGAACTGGCGGCACAAAACCTTAACGCCCTCGGCACTGAACTCGCCGGACTGAGCGCGGAATGAGGAGAGCGAACATGACAATCGGCAAGAAAATCGCGGGCGGTTTTGGGCTGACATTGGCGATCCTCATCGTCATTGGTTACCTTTCCTATCGCGGCACTACTCAACTCGCCGAGACAGGGCAGTTCGTGATTGAAACCAATCAATGGGTGGCCCACACCTACGAGGTACTCGCCAGCCTGGAAGAACTGCTTTCTCTCATGAAGGATGCGGAAACGGGCCAGCGGGGCTATCTCCTCACGGGCGAGCAGCCGTACCTGCAACCGTATACCGATGCCAAGGACAAGGTCTTTCACTCTTTCGAGAACGTCAAGGAACTGACCAGAGATAACCTCAACCAGCAGCGGCGGTTGAAAGACCTGAAACCCAACCTCCAGGACAAGCTCAAGGAACTTCAGGAAACCATTGACCTGCGGACCTCCAAGGAAAAGACCGAAGCCGCGAACCAGAAAGCTTTCGATGCGGCTCTGAAGGTCGTCAAGGAAGATCGAGGCAAAACACTCATGGATGACGCCCGAAAAATCATTCGGGAAATGAAAGACGAAGAGAATACGTTATTACAGAAGCGGAATTCGGAAACAACGCGGCGCAATTCGGAGGCGGAAGAGGCTGCCACCGCTACGAAATACACCATCGGCATTGGGTCCCTTCTGGCTCTCCTGTTCGTGTCCATCGCCGGCTTCTTCATCATTCGCTCCGTGACCAATCCGGTTCGCGAGGCGGTGAATCGTCTGGCGTCGTCGAGTGCGGAGATCCTCGCCAGCACCACGCAGCAGGCCGCCGGCGCCCAGGAACAGGCCGCCGCTGTTTCGGAAACCGTCACTACCGTCGATGAAGTCACTCAGACCTCCGAGCAGGGAGCGCACCGGGCCAGAAGTGTCGGCGAGGCAGTCAGCCGCACTCAAGAGATTGGCAAGAGTGGCCGCAAGACGGTCGATGACTCGATCGCGGCGCTGGGTATGGTCAAGGAACAAGTGGAAGCGACAGCCGAGAACATCCTGGCGTTGGCGGAGCAAGCGCAGGCCATTGGCGAGATCATTACCACCGTCAATGACATCGCCGAGCAAACCAACTTGCTCGCTCTCAACGCCGCCATCGAAGCCTCACGAGCGGGCGAACACGGCAAGGGTTTCTCCGTGGTCGCCGGCGAGGTCAAGGCGTTGGCCGACCAGTCGAAGAAGGCGACGGCCCAGGTGCGGCAACGCCTCGGAGAGATTCAGAAGGCGACCAACACGGCGGTGCTGTCCACGGAGGAAGTGACCAAGGGAGTGGCGACGGCGACAAAAGTGGCCGACCAGGCGGGGCAGACGATCAAGGCACTGGCGGACACGCTGGCGGAGGCGTCGCAGGCGGCGTCGCAGATTGTGGCATCGGCGGGCCAGCAGGCGACGGGGATGGCCCAGATTCATCAGGCCATGAAGAACATCGATCAGGTGGCCAAACAGAACCTGGCGGCCATGAGACAGGCCGAACTGGCGGCAAAAAACCTCAACGCCCTCGGCAATGAACTTGCAAAACTAATCGGACAGTGAAAGGGGATATCGCGTGGACAAGGACAAACTCATCAAACGGCTCATGACCACGTTCCTCGAAGAACTCGAGGAACACGTCCGGGCGCTCAACCGCGACCTTCTGGCCCTGGAAAAGGAAACCGATGGCCGAAAGCGGGCGGAACTGCTTCAGACACTCTTCCGGACGGCCCACAGTCTGAAGGGAGCAGCGCGCTCCGTAAACGTGAATTTGATCGAAAGCGTGTGCCATCAACTGGAGGAAATCCTGACCGCTGTCCGCGACGGAGCGATTCCTCTGTCTTCCGACCTCTTTTCGCTGCTGCTGTCCACGGCCGACGCGATCGAGGAAACCAGCATGCGTCTGCGCGAGCAGCAGGACCTGGGCGGCTCTCTTCTGTCTGCGGTCCTGCCGCGACTCGAAGCCGCCGCCAGTGGAGTTTTTTCGCAACCGCGATCGCCGGCACCTGCGCTTCCCGCCCCGATGCCCCGGCCTCCCGAGGAGCCGCCGAAGAGCGAACGTTGCGATACTCCTGCTGAGACACCCACGACTTCCGCAGTGGCGAAAGTCAGTGAACCGGTGACGGAGCCATCCAGCAGCGGTGGCGGGACGGTGCGCGTCGCGGCTGAAAAACTGGATGCGTTCCTGGCCCGCAATGGCGAATTGCTCGTGGCCAGGCGGCGAGTTCAGTTGCGCGCGGAGGACTTGCGTATCCTGCGCGAGTTTGTCGGCCACTGGACGGCGGAATGGCGCATCGTTGAGAAAACCCTGGGGAAATGGCTCGAAAGGGAAGCTCAGGGGTCCGATGGCGCCTCGACCTCGGCGGAACTCCCGGACCATCAACCGATGCCCCGGCTGCCGCGGCGCGTGGCGGCGACATTGAGCCAGGCTGGGGACCGGCTGCGGCAGTTGGAGAAGGACCTGGACCGGCTGGGCGCGACGATGGCCGGCGATCACCGCCAGCTCAAGCAGGCCGCCGATTCCCTCGACGACGAGCTGCGGCGGGTTCGCATGCTCCCCTTCGCCGATGCCTGCCAGGGACTGGACCGAATGGTGCGCGATCTGGCCCAGGCGGGAGGCAAGGAAGTGGCCCTCGTCATCGAAGGAGGGGCAGTCGAACTCGACCGCTCGGTCCTCGAGGGACTGAAGGACCCGCTCCGCCACCTGGTCCGCAACGCCATCGACCACGGGACCGAGCCGCCCGAAGCACGCCTGAAAGCCGGCAAGCCCGCCGAGGGACAGCTCACGGTGACGGCGGTCTTCCGTGGGGCCCAGGTAGAGGTGAGCGTGGCCGACGACGGCCGGGGCATCGACCTGGAGGCGCTGCGGCAGCAACTCCAGCGCAAAGGGCTTCCTGAACCGGCGGACGAACGCGAACTGGCACGATCGATCTTCTTGCCCGGTCTGTCCACGTCGCGCCTCATTACCGATATCTCGGGCCGCGGCGTGGGGCTCGACGTGGTCAAGAGCAGCGTTGAAGCGCTGCACGGCACGGTCGATCTGGCGTTCACACCGGGCAAGGGAACGCGGTTCACCCTGGGCGTGCCGCTCACCCTGACCACGCTGCGGGCGCTGCTCCTGGAGGCGGGCGGCCAGCCCTTCGCCCTGGCCGGGACCAACGTTCAGAAGCTCGTCCGGATCGGTCCCGACGACCTCGTCTCCGTCGCGGGGCAGTTGATGCTCTCGCTCGGAGGGACGCCTCTGCCCGTCGCCTCGCTCGCTCAGACGCTGGGGCTGCGACCGCGTGAATCGGCGAACCCGGCCGGCAAGAAACCCGCCGTGATCGTCGCCGCCGGCGAGAAGCGAATGGCCTTTATCGTCGATGAGTTCCTGACCGAACAGGAAATCGTGATCAAGAACCTGGGAGCGCGCATTCGTCGAGTACGGCAAATCTCGGGAGCAACCATCCTGCCCTCAGGGCGGATCGCTCTGGTCCTGAATGCGGCCAACCTCATTCGCGGCGCGCTCGGCCGGACAACCGCTTCGCTCCTCGCGCCCACCTCGGACAGTTCGACGGCGAAACCGAAGAAACGCATCCTCGTCGCCGACGACTCGGTCACGACGCGCACTCTGGAAAAGAGCATCCTCGAGGCCGCCGGGTACGACGTGATCGCCGCTGCCGACGGCGCAGCCGCCTGGCAACTCCTCCTTGAGCGGGGCGCCGATATCCTGGTCAGCGATGTCGATATGCCGCGGATGGATGGCTTCGAGTTGACCGAGGCGGTTCGCGGTTCCAAGCGCTTCGCCGCGCTGCCGATCGTCCTGGTGACCGCGCGCGAAACCGAGAAGGACAAGACTCGGGGCGGCGAAATCGGCGCGAATGCTTATCTTGTCAAGAGTGACTTCGATCAGAAGAACCTGCTCGAAACGATCGCGCAACTGCTGTAAGTGCAGGGAATAAGAGGTCCGAAGTCAGAAGTCAGAAGTCAGAAGTCAAGCGAGCCGCTGGGTTTATCCCGGCGGTTTGAAGACGGCGGGGATAAACCCCGCCGCTCGCCTGACCCCTGACAACGAGGCAGAAATGATCCGCGTCCTTGTCGTCGATGATTCCCCCACCGCGCGAGCGCTGATTGTGGAGATCCTCCAGAGCGACCCCGAGATTCAGGTCGTGGGCGAGGCGCGCGACGGCCTCGAGGGTGTGGAGCTGACCCAGAAACTGCGGCCGAACCTGGTCACCATGGACGTGCGGATGCCGCGCCTCGACGGCTTCGCGGCGACCAAGGAAATCATGATCGCCACACCGACGCCCATCGTCATCGTGACGACGAGCATCGAAACCCGCGAGGTGGAGGTGGCCATGCAAGCGCTGCGCGCCGGCGCGCTTGCCGCGATTCGCAAACCTCCGGGTCCGGAGTCGCCGGCCTTCGAGGAAGCGGCCCAGAAACTGCTCGCCACGGTCAAGGCGATGGCCCAGGTCAAGGTGGTGCGCCACTGGCGAGCGCCCAGCGGAGCGCGGAAGACGGGACGTGAAGCAGTTCGGTCTGAAGGTTCCTCGCTTCGCACGCCGCTTGTCGCCATCGCCGCTTCGACCGGCGGACCGGGCGCCTTGCACCGAATCCTGTCGGAGCTTCCCGGCAACTTCCCGGCGCCGGTCCTGGTCGTCCAGCACAATACTCCGGGATTCATGGCCGGGCTAGTAAGCTGGCTGGATGGGTGCAGCGACTTGCCGGTGAAGGTGGCGCAGCAGGGTGAGCTTCTCCTGCCGCACACCGTCTATCTGGCGCCGGATGAGCGGCACCTGGGAGTATCACCCCAGGGGACGGCGCTGCTCTCGGACGCGCCGGCCGTCGGCGGCTTCCGTCCTTCCGGGACGTATCTCTTTGACTCGGCCGCGCGCGTCTGCGGCTCTTCGCTCATCGCCGTGATCCTGACCGGGATGGGAGAGGACGGCACCGAGGGGCTGCGGACCGTCGAGCAAACGGGCGGCCAGGTCATCGCCCAGGACGAGGCCAGTTCCGTCGTCTGGGGCATGCCGGGTACGGCTGTCGCCGCGGGACTCGCCAACCTGATCCTGCCGCTCGATGCGATCCCGGCCCGGCTGGTGGAGTTGGCCGCGAGAATCCAATCGGGTCCGCCCACGCCGTCCTGAAGAGGGGGCGCGGAAAGGAGAATCTCATGTCTCGCGTACTCGTCGTCGAAGATAGCCCGACCCAGGCTTGCAAACTCGCATTGGTCCTGGAAGACGCGGGCTTCGACGTGGAAACGGTTCCAGACGCCGAACGAGCGTTCGACCGGCTGATGCGCGGAAACTTCGATTTGGTACTCAGCGACCTGAACCTGCCCGGCGACAGCGGCTTCGACCTCTGCCGCCGCATCAAGGGAACGCCCCGGCTCTCCGCGCTTCCTGTTGTGGTCCACACGAGTCAGGCCGACCCGGTGAACGTCCTGCGCGGGCTGGAGGCCGGGGCCGATGGGTTCATGACCAAGGACCGGGAAGCCATCGAGATCGTCGGCCGTATTCGCCGCGTGCTGGCCCGGACCGTCCGGCCCGGAGGGACCGCCGAGGCAGCCCGGCCACGCGTTGTCTTCCTCGACCGCGAATTTGAACTGTCAGCCGGGCGCGATCAACTTCTCGACGTTCTTGTGTCGGCCTTTGAAGACGTCGTCCATCTGAACCAGCGCTACAAGGAAGAGATCATCCAGCGCCGCCGCGCCGAGTCCGAATTGCTCAAGGCACGCGAGGCGGCCGATGCAGCCAATCGGGCCAAGAGCGAGTTCCTGGCCCGCATGAGCCATGAGATCCGCACGCCGATGAACGGCATCATCGGCATGACCGAACTCGTCCTGGATACGGAGATCACCTCCGAACAGGACGAATATCTGCACATCGTCAAGAACTCGGCCGATGCCCTGCTGACGGTCATCAACGACATCCTCGATTTTTCCAAGATCGAAGCGGGCAAACTGGAACTGGACGCCATCGATTTCAGCCTGCGCGAGGCCCTCGGCGACACCCTGCACACGCTCGCTTTCCGGGCGACGCAAAAGGGACTGGAACTGGCCGGCCACGTCGCTTCCGATGTGCCGGATGAGATCGTCGGCGATCCGGGACGGCTCCGCCAGATCATCCTCAATCTCGTCGGCAACGCCCTCAAGTTTACCGAGCGCGGCGAGGTGATCGTTCGCGTCCAGAAGGAGTCGGAAACAGCAGACCGCGTCACCTTGCGTTTTTCCGTCACCGATACCGGCATCGGTATCCCCCGGGAGAAGCATGCCCTGATCTTCCAGAGCTTCTCCCAGGCCGACACTTCGACGACGCGCAAGTACGGCGGCACCGGACTGGGCCTGACAATCTCGACCCGCCTGGTGGCCATGATGGACGGCCGCATCTGGATCGAGAGTGAGGTCGGCAAGGGCAGCACCTTTCATTTCACGGCTGTTTTCAGCCGGCCCCATACGCCGCACCCGGATCGGCCCGTGCTGCCGCGAGTGAAATTGCAGGGCCTGTCCGTCCTGGTCGTGGACGACAACGCGACCAACCGCCGCATCCTCGAAGAGGTGCTCGGCAACTGGGACATGAAGGTGACCGTGGCCGACGGCGGCCGACCGGCCCTGGGCGCCATGGAGCGGGCCGAGGCGGACGGCGAGCCGTTCGCCCTGGCGCTGATCGACGGCCATATGCCGGGGATGGACGGGTTCATGCTGGCCGAGCGGATTCAGCTCGAACCGCGGACCGCCGGCACGCCCCTGATCATGCTGACGTCCGGCGGCCAGCCCGGCGACGCCGCCCGCTGCCGGCAACTGGGGATTGGCTCGTACTTGATGAAGCCGATCAAACAGTCCGACCTGATGCGCGCGATCGGCAATGTGCTGCAACTGTCCTATCATCGCGAGCCTCTGACCGGCTCCGTCGCCGCTCCGGCGGGGGAACACCAGCGCTCGCTGCAGGTGTTGCTGGCGGAAGACAACCTCGTCAACCAGCGGCTGGCGGTTCGTTTGCTGGAAAAGCGCGGCCATTCGGTGCAGGTAGCCGGCACCGGCAAGGAAGCCCTCGAAGCGCTGGAGCGGCACAGTTTCGACGTCGTACTGATGGACGTGGAGATGCCCGAGATGGGCGGCTTCGAGACGACCGGCATCATCCGCGACCAGGAGAAGAAGTCCGGCCGGCACATGCCGATCGTGGCCATGACGGCCCACGCCCTCAAGGGAGACCGGGAACGCTGCCTGGCGTCCGGCATGGACGGTTATGTCGCCAAGCCGATCCAGCCGCGCGAATTGTGGCAGGCCCTCAACGAGCTAGTGCCTCACGACGTTCCGGCCGAGAAGCCTGTGCCGGCGTCGGAATCCAGCGGCGACGTCATGAACCAGGCGGCAGCCCTGGCATGCGTGGGCGGCGATCGGAGCCTTCTGAAGGAACTTATCCAGTTGTTCGGCCGCGAATGTCCGGGTTGGCTGAAGGATATTCGCGATGCCATCGCTCAAAAGGACGCGGGCCGGCTTCGGCGCGCCGCGCACACGCTCAAGAGCGGCGTGGGCAACCTGGGAGCGAAGGCCGCTGCCGCCGTGGCGCAGCGGCTGGAATCGATGGGCCAGGGCGGCAACCTATCGGACGCCGCCGCGGCCTATGCCGACCTGGAATCCGAGATCAACCGGCTGACGCCGGCGCTGGCCGCATTCGCCAAGGAAGCGACTTGAGAACCGGAACCGGGCGAGGTATGATCAGGCTGGTTTGATTGTCCAACCGGGTCTGTTCCATCCGCGCGTGTGTCCCCCTCTTGCCGAGACAGTGACCGTTTTGAAGGAGCCACCATGACCAGCAATGCGCAATCGCGACCTGCCGTTCGGGACACGACTCCGCAATCCTCCTCGCGCCGCTTGATCCTGCTGGTCCTGCTGGCCCTGCTGCTGGTCGGCGGCGGCGTGGGGCTGAGTTTCGTGATGCGCGGCAACTCCGACAAGAAGGACGACGGCGGCGGGACGTCTCGGCCGGGTGGTGGAGCGGACACCAGGGATGAAAAGAACGAATGCTTCGATGACAAGGACCCGAAATACCTTGAGCCGCTCCAGTTCGGCAAGCCGATCGAAACGGAGTTCGACCGCCGGCCCTTCCTTGCCCTCAAGGACAAGGAGATTCCGCCGCTCGAAATCTACCCGTGGCAGCCGAAAGAACTCGTTGCCGTCCTCGGCGAGCATCGCATGCGTGGCTCGGTCTTCGCCCTGTCGAAAGACGGCAAGACGCTTGCCGTCTCGGCCGGAGATCAGTTCGTTCGCTTCGGCGCGATTGACACCCTCCACGAGAAATACATTCTCACCTGTCCGGTTGGAGTTCGTCTGCTGGAATGGTCGCGCGACGGCAAGACGCTCGCGGTGTGCGGCGGCGACAACATCATTCGCCTGCACGATGTGACTGATTTCGAGAAGTTTCCGCCGCCGGTGCCACTGGAGGCGGCCGCTCGTCCGATCGCCTCACTGTCCTGGTCGGGCGACGACAAGTACCTGATTGGCGGCGAGAATGCCGCGCAACTGAGCGACGCCTGCGTCTGGGACATCGAGAAACGCAAGATCGTCAATCGCTTGCGGCACACCGGCGCGGTGACGGGCGTGGCCTTCAGCCCGATAGCCGGCGACTATCGGGCGCTGACTTCCGGCGGCCTCGAAGATGCCCGGTTCTGTCTCTGGGAAGCTGTCAATGAGAGCAGCGACCCGATGCTCATCACCAGGAAGCCGGCGAAGAAGATCGAGTACCGTACGGACAGCACCGAAAAAGGCGTCGAGGTATCCAGCGTGGGCGGAGTCGGATTCGCTCCCGATGGCAAGCACGCCCTGTCGTCGCACCCGTCGGGGATCGTCCGCTTGTGGGACCTCGACAAGTTCGAGAAAGGCAAGGAGACCCACACGCTGAAGGGCCACATCGTGGCGTCACCGCTGGCACTCTTCTCGCCGGACGGCAAGTATATTGCCAGCGCTCCCTATGGCGACGGCACCGTCAAGCTGTGGAATGCACAGGACGGCAGCGTGATTCGCTCGCTGGGGACGTCCAACGCCTTCTATGGAATCCGTTTTCTGCCCGACAGCAGCCGTCTCGTCTTCGCGGGGACAGCCGGTTATGACTACAACATCCACGTTCACGAGGTCGCTACGGGCAAGGAAGCGCTGCCGCCGGTGGGCCACCTGGGAAGTCTCAACTGTGTGGCGACGTCGCCCGATGGCAAGCTGATCTCATCGGGAAGCGGCGACCCGAGTTCGCCGGGGCGGAGCGACCTGACCGTGCGTCTCTGGGACATCAACAAGGTCGAGCAGGTTCACTGGCTCAGCTTCCAGACCTACGGCGTCGGTTTTTCTCCGGACGCCAAACGGGCATACTATTTTGGCCCCTCAGCCGCCACGCTCAACTTTACGGACGTCGGCACCAGGAAGCCCATCGCCATCCCGTACGACAAGACGCATGCCGGAGCGGTCCTCTCGGCGGACATCACGCGCGATGGCCTCTATGCCGTGACCGGCGGCGCCTCTGACGGCAAGGTGATGATGTGGCGACTCAAGGATGGCGTGCAGGTGCGCGAGTTCGATCTCGGACCCGGCACGGGGTCCGTCGTCACGGTCGCTCCCGACATGCGCCGGGCGATTCGCATCGGCGGCGGCAAGATGCAACTGCTCCATCTGCGCTGCAAGCAGGTCAAGCACACCTGGACCCCCGGCACGACGCTCGCAGCGCCCTTCCTTCCGCTTCCCGATGGCAGGGCGATCTTCCTGGGCGGGGCCACTTCTCCCCTGTGGACGATCGAACACGATAAAGTAGAGGAAGCGGGAAAGTACAACCTCAAGCT
>JBBSDR010000066.1:0-12131 GCA_038240465.1 Gemmatales bacterium | reverse complement strand
GTGGTCGTGGCACTGTGCGCAGGACACATTCACGCCGAAGAACAGCACGCTGACGTCGTTGGCAAGCCGATCGAGGTCGCTGATGCGCTGCTTCAGAAAGCTCGACGCCGTTTTCTGCTTCGGATCGTTCTCGACCGGCAGGAGCAACTCGCGGAAGATGCGATCCCAGCCGCGATTCTGAGCGATGGCGTCGAGGAAGTAGCCGCGCAACTCGCCGGGCCGATTCGCGGACAGCATCGCGTCGAACTCGTCGGCCTGATGGCGGATATACGACGACGAGCCGAGCAGACGATCGACGAGTTTGACCTTCTTGTCGGTCTCGGTGGAGGCGACATACGCCTGCATCTCGGCGGCGGTTGGAATGCGACCAGCGAGGTCAAGGGTGGCACGGCGCAGGAAGGTGGCATCGTCGGCCAAGGGGGCTGGCTTGACCTTGGACTGGGCCAACTTCGCGTCGATGTGCTGGTCGATGACGTCTTCGATTGCCTTGTTCGTTTGCGCTTGCGCCGTTGCGAATGCGGCAAGAGTGAGGAGGAAGCACGCAAGAAGACGCATGGCAGGATTCCTCGTGGGAGGAAGGTCGATTCGGCAGGACCCGGCCAGGAGAGACGGCCGGACGGCGGGAGGGAGGCTTCAGACTTCTGACATCGTAGTCTTTCGTCGCGCCGGATGCAAGAGGCTGTCCGAATGTCTCCCCATTGCGGGCGACATCGGCTCGGAGCCACGAGAGACGGATGAGGAAGAGGCAGGTGCGGAGGAATTGGTGCCGAGACCGCTTTCGCATCGGCAAGCGATCGTTCCCGTTGTCCGGCCCAGCGCTCTCGTGGAACTCGTCAAGCCGCAAGCGGCAAGGCCGACAACGGATCCCGGCCGTCGGACTCTCACTCGCCGGACTGTCGGAAACTGTCGAGGACGGCGCCCGTCACGTCCTGCCCGCCGTGGAAGTTCGTCCACAAGGAGCCGATGGTGAAGATCGGCCCCCAAGGGATGCCCCACAATCCCAACAGCAGCGAGATCAACGAGAAACCCAGCCCTTTGACCACCGCGCTCTTCCCCGCGCGAATGAAGTAGATGTTGCTGGGTTGCTTGAAACTCATCAGGATCACCGAGATGCAGTACTGGTAGATCACGAACCTGCCGCCGCGGTTCAACTCGTCGGCGAGTTGCTCGCCGGTCATCCCTTCGAGGCCGATGATCTTCATGGACGTGTTCCTTCCCGCGCCGCAGTTGTGTCCATGATGGCTCGAGTCCTCAAACGGGGGCGAGGGTGATTGTAATTCAGGCGATGGCGTGTCTGAAGTGAATTCCGTCGCGAATCGCCGGTTACAGCACCCAGCCCTTCATCACGTCCCGACGTGTGACTACTTTCGTTTGTCCCGGCGAGATCAACGATCATGGCAGCGGCAGCGATCCGACCTATGGAAACAAAAACTGGACCCTCAACTATGCCGTCAATCTGGGAACGTGGGCTGTCCTGACCAACAAGTCAACGGGCATGCGCGTTGGGGATGGGGCCTTCTGCGCCAACCGAGGCTTCCGGGCCGCGGAATTCACCGACGGCATGAGCAGCACACTCGCCCTGGCGGAGGTGAAGAGCTATACGACGCGGCTTGCCGGCGGCAGCAGCCCCGCCACATTCTCCGGTCTGCCGCCGCCGTATTCGACGGGCGCCCTCGCGGGATACTCCCTCGCTGCCTTCGACCCCAAAAAACAAACTCATGTCGAATGGGTGGACGGCAAGGTTCACGAGACAGGATTCACCACCGTCTTCACGCCCAATACGCTCGTCGGCTATCCGAGCGGCGGCACGACCTACGACGTCGATTTCGTCACGGCCACGGAAGCGAACCTGGGCGACACCTATGCGGCAGTGACCTCACGCAGCTTTCACAGCGGCGGCGTCAATGTCTTGCTGATGGACGGGTCGGTACACTTTGTCCACAACAATGTATCGCTGGCGACGTGGCGGGCCCTCGGCACCCGCGCAGGCAACGACATCCTGGACGATTACTGAAAGTCTGTCGCAGAAGTGTGGCGGCAAGTTTCCCAACTTGCCGATTCCTCGGGGTTTTTCCCCTTTCGGCAAGTTGGGAAACTTGCCGCCACGAGCTTATGGGATAGACTCCAGCCCTTCCAAGGTGAAGAACATTCAATATAACAGTAGGGAGAGAAGCAAGATAGGACAAGAGCGTAGGGAGGGAAGCCATGCTGTCAGGGTCCGTTTTCGAGCGTTTCATGAAAAAAACACCCTTTGCGGTGATGTCCCGGACCCTGTTGGAAAGAGCGTTGACCGCTGAGGCGTTGGATGCCTTGTTCGAGGAGAAAGCCGACAGCCAATACAAGCGGGAGTTGACCTTCTCGTCCGTCGTCGATCTGATGGGCCAGGTGGCGATCAGCACCGGCACCAGCCGCCGGCCGTCGGGGAAATCAACGTGGATGTGTCCGAAGTCGGCCTCGAGACGCTGGCCCGGTTCGTGGGCCAGGGGAATGAACGTCTCGCGGTGATCGCGTCGGTGTTTGCCGATGTAGCGGCGGACGGCGTCGTAGCCGCCGCGGAAGCCGTGCTCTTCCCACAGTCTTCGGAAGACCTGCATGGCCGAGTGCCGCTGCTTGGGTGGCGCATCCTCGTCGGCAGCGAGGATAGCGTCAATGATGGCATGAAAGGAGCCGAGGACGGGAGCAGCCGGCTGTTTGCCGCGCGTCTAGGGCCTGGGCTGGGCCTCCTTGAGGATCTCCCGGATCTTGTAGCGGGAGTGATGGAAAGTGTTGGCGAGTTCGCGAATGCTCATACCGTCGCGACGAGCGAGGCGAATCTTGGCGTAGTCGTCCACCGTCAGCATCCTTGCCTCCGTTCACGAGAGACTTCAACTTGTGAAGTCTCCAGTAGAACAGAAGCGGCTGGGGTGGGTCCATTTTGCGCGCCGATCTCGACGCTTCAGGTGGGTCCGTTTTGCACGCCGATTACCATGCGCCGCCCGTCCGGGCTGAAGGCCGCACCGTTGATGCCGTCCGCGTGTCCCTTGAGAGTGATCAATTCCTGACCACTGGAGGCGTCCCACACCTTTACCGTCTTGTCGGCGCTGGCGCTGACGAGGCGCCGGTCGTCCGGACTGAAGACAATGCTGGTAACGATGTCCGTGTGTCCCTTGAAGGTCAGCAGTTCCTGGCCACTGGCGGCGTCCCACACCTTCACCATCTTGTCTCCGCTGGCGCTGGCGAGACGCCGACTGTCCGGGCTGAAGCACACGCAGGTGATCCAGTGCGTGAAGTCTCCGATGGATTGAACCTCCTGGCCGGTGGTGGCGTCCCACACCTTCAGATCGTCGGCGGCGCTGGCCAGGAGTTTCCCAAACGGGATTTTCGGAATGCAGACCATCAACAGAATCCCCGAAGTGAAGTTTCGCAAACTGGTCGGGAATGCCTAATCCTTGGAGAACTGAAACAGATCCGTGGGAGGCGGCCTCAGGTCGGCGTGGCCCACGTCATTCCTCTTGCCTCTCTGCTTCCTCCGGGCTGATCCCTGCCCAGACAAGGAGCGGATTGGCCTCGGCCCAGGCTTTTGCGACTCGTTTCGCCTTGCCCCTTACACGCGATATTCGCAATCCAGCCAATTGTTCAGCCGAGCGGGGACGGTAGATCTCGAGACTGACCAGTACAGCTGGTAGCGTTTGCACGGCACCTGTTGCCCCTTGATCTCCATCGTTTTCGTCGGATGCTTCTCGTCGAGCAGCCCCTTGAACACGTCTTCATGCCGATCCGAGACGAGCACCTTCCCCGAAGGAGTCTCCCGCACGAAGCGGACCAGGCGGTCTTCCCCTTCGCCCCGGCTGACGCGATAGGCCACGGCGATGCGCTCAGGATCGGGGTCATTCTTCCCTGTCGGTCGGCAATCCTCGACGCGAACGAGGGTCAGTCTCATGGAAGGCTCCCAGCCAGGACCCAGGCTGCGAAGCGTCAGCATCTGGCAGTGCAGAACTTCCGCCTCCTGCTGTGCGGCGATCGTCTGCCGCATCTCGGCGTTATCGCGATCCTGCTCTGTAACTTCAGGCGAGGTCTCTAGTTGATCGTTGAGCGATGGTTTGCTATCAGGAACCGAATCCGGTGACAGCGCCTCTGTCGGCATGGCCCCAGGATATACCTGATGGCAAGGGAAGTCAGAAAATCCCCCGCCCTCGCGGACGGGGAACCCCTTCAGAACCCATCGATCATCCGAAATAACGCTGCGTAACTCCCATGAGATCCATCATGCGGCGGCTCCTCATACTCCCCGCCGATCGCCGACAGGAGCTTCGCAATGGCGTGCCGCTCTGCCATAGAGATGGCCCCACGAACCACCCCGAGCTTCATCGCTATCTCCTTCTGCATCCGTGGCCGCTTCCCGGCCAGGCCGAGCCGCTGTGACACGATCAGCCGTTCTTTCTCGGTGAGCAGGTCGAGCAGCCCCCGGACGTGAGTCCGAAAGGCCGACACGCGCTCTTTCGCCTCCTCGGCTTCATCCCTCTCCTCTTCCTCCGAAACTTCGTCGTCGAGCAGCGAGAAGAAGTCTTGCAGTGCCGCCGGAGCTTCCCGCTGCCCCCTCTGGACCCCGACGTGGACGTGTTCTGGAACGCGGACGACCCCTTCTTGCTCCCGGCACGCCCGCATGATCCCGTGTTCGATGATGGTGCCAGCGTAAGCCGAAAACTTTCCTCGACCTGGCTGGAAGCCGTCCACGGCTCGCAAGAGGGCGAGGTTGCCTTCCTGAATCTTGTCGTCGAGGGAGAGGCGGAACTTCTCGTACCGGAGTGCGATCTTCACGACGAGGCCGAGGTTCGCTTCGAGGAACCGCTGGCGTGCCTGTCTCCAGCCCTTCGTTTTGTTCTGGATGCGGCGGGCGAGAAGTTGCTCGTCTTCGAGACTGAGGCGATCTGAGGCTGTTTTGGGGAGAGGGCTTCCGGCATGTGGGCCGGAGTCTAGCGCACGACGGTGCTCCGAAAAAGTGGTTCAGAAAGGAGGCCGAGACGGTGAAGGAATGACGGCTCGGACGCCCGCCGCTTGCAGAGATGCAGGCGGTTTTTTTGTGCTCGGCAAACGAGGAGGGGAGGAGAGGGGACGAAGGCTACCTCGCTTCGGATAATAGGCCGGGGGACTTATAAATAGTGCCCCTCCAAGGTGGTCGAAAGGGGAAGAATGGGTGGAAGAATAGACCGAAATGCTTATAGATCGGTCGAAATTCCTGAGACCTGTGGAATCCGTAGAAAGCCATAAAGCACTGAAAACACTGGAGATACGCAAATGATCAGGATCGGGATCGTGGGCTTGGGCTTCATGGGCATGATTCATTATCTGGCTGCCCAGAAGCTCAAGGGGGCGAAGGTGACGGCGATCTGCAGCCGCGAGCAGAAGAAACTCGATGGCGACTGGCGCGATATCCGCGGCAACTTCGGGCCGCCCGGCCAGCTCATGGACCTCGGCAAAATCAAGAAGGTTCAGCAACTCGACGAACTCCTCGCCGATCCCGACATCGACCTTGTCGATATCTGCAATCCCACGCACCTGCATCCCCAGACCGCGCTCAAAGCCCTGCAAGCCGGCAAACACGTCCTGTGCGAAAAGGCCATCGCCCTCGAAGCGAAGGACGCCGACAGCATGGTCAAGGCCGCGCACAAGGCCGGCAAGCTCCTCATGGTCGCGCATGTGCTGCCCTTCTTCCCCGAGTTCGCCTTCGCGGCTGAGGCGATTCGCGGCGGACAGTACGGCAAACTGCTCGGCGCTCACTTCAAGCGCGTCATCTCCCGGCCCGACTGGTCCGCCGACATCGGCGATGCGGCCAAGACCGGCGGTCCCGCCATCGACTTGCACATCCATGACACCCACTTCATCGGACTCGTCGCCGGCGTCCCGGAACGAGTCTTCTCTTCCGGCGTCGTCAGCCCGCAGGGAGCGGTCGATTACCTGACCACGCAGTACCTCTATCCCGCCGGCGGTCCCGCTGTGTCCTGCTCCAGTGGAGCGGTCGCCATGAAGGGCAGACCGTTCGTTCACGGCTATGAGATCTACCTGGAGAAAGGGACTCTCGTCTACGAATCCGGAACGTGTCCGCTGACCGTTCTGACAGACGATGGCAAGAGCAAGCAGCCGAAACTCAGGGGCGGCGCCGATCCGATCGCGGCCTTCACAAGCGAACTGCAAACGGCGGCCGACGGGGTTGCCAGCGGCCAGGCGCCCGATCTGCTGTCCGGACAACTGGCCCGCGATGCGCTTGTGCTTTGTCACAAGGAATGTCAATCGGTGAAGACCGGACGGGCGATCAACGTGTGAAGCTGCTCGAACTGCTCCCCGCCTCGCCCGCGCTGCGCGTCGGCTACAATAGACCCCGAAGGGAGGCCGACGTGACGCCAGCCATTGACATCCTCTACGAAGACAATCATTGCATCGCTGTCTGGAAGCCTCCCGGCGTCGTCACCACCCACTTCGACGGCAAGGAAGAGACCCTCGATCGCCAGGTCAAGCAATACATCAAAAGCAAGTACGCCAAGCCGGGGAATGTCTTTCTCGGCGTCGTCCATAGGCTCGACAGGCCGGTTTCCGGCGTGCTGCTGTTCGCGCGGACGAGCAAGGCGGCGGCCCGGCTGTCGCAGCAGTTCCGCGACGGCAGCATCGAGAAGGTTTACTGGGCCGTTGTCGAGGGCGAGATCCAGAAGACGGCCGGCTCGCTCGAGGACTGGCTCTATCGCAATGAGGAGAGCCAGCGCGTCGAGGTGGTCGAGCCGCACACGCCCGGCAGCCGGCAGGCACTGCTTCACTTCCAGAAGAAGGCGTTTCACGGCGGCTTGACCTGGGTCGAGGTCCGCCCACAAACCGGCCGGCGGCATCAGCTGCGCGTGCAACTGGCGCATCACGATCACCCCATCTACGGCGACGCCAAGTATGGCTCGATCCACACTTTCGGCAAGGCCATCGGCCTGCATGCTCGCGCCCTCACTTTCCTGCATCCGATCCGCTACGAACCGATTACTTTGACAGCCGACGTGCCGCGCCCGTGGCGCGGCCGCTTCGCCAATCTGCTGAAAGAGAGCGGCGTGTGACCCTCAGCGTGCTGGCGCGGATTCGCGCCCTCATTCAGCAAGACCCCGGACAGCGCGGCCTGGCAGCTATCCCCGGCGATAACCTGCTGACTGCGCGTTCCAAGGATTTCGCGCTGGCCTGTCGCAGCCTTGCCACGAAGAAGCAGCCTGTTGTCGCCATCGTCACCGGCTTCTACATCCCCACGGCGACACCGCCGGCGGGTGAGACCGACGGTCCGCCCGGCGCTCTGTTCCTCGCCCGCGCCCTGGTGCCGCTGGGCTTCCGTGTGGCCCTTGTCACGGACGCTTTTTGCATGGATGCACTGCGAGCCGGTCTCGCCGCGTGTCGTCTCACCAGAGCCGTGCCGCTGATCGAACTGGAGCCAGCAGGGCCGTCTGTCACAGCGCAGAAATACTGGCAGGACTTCGCCGGCAAGGTTCCAGGGGTCACTCACCTGATCGCGCTGGAACGAGTCGGTCCCACACATACCGCCGAATCGTTTGTCCAACAGGCTCACAACACGCGCGCGGATGCGGAACTGTTCTTGCGCGAGGTGCCACACGCCACTCAGGGACGCTGTCACACGATGCGCGGCCGGGACATCACCGAGAAGATGCGGCCCGCTCACCTGCTCTTCGAGGGAGTGCAAGGGGTGAAACGCCCGAGGACCATTGGCATCGGCGATGGCGGCAACGAGATCGGCATGGGCAGTATTCCCTGGCGCGTGATCCGCGCAAACATCCCCGGTGGCGGTCTCATCGCTTGCCGGACTGCCGTCGATCAGTTGATCGTCTGCGGTGTGAGCAACTGGGGCGGCTATGGACTGGCCGCTGGCGTGTTGCAGCTGCGCGGCGTGAAGCCGCCGCCGCGTCTGTTCGACGCCGAGCGCGAACGCGAGTTGCTGAAGATCATGGTCGAGGCCGGGCCGCTGGTCGATGGCGTTCTCGGCCGGCCGGAAGTGTCGGTCGATGGCCTGACCTTCGAGCGTCATGCCGAATTGCTGAACCAGATCGCGGCCCTCCTTTCCCTTCGATCGAGCAGCCGATGATTCCCCGCAGGTCAAGAAGGACGGCCTACTCGCGGCCGTCCTCAATCTCTTTCAGTCGCTCCAGGACCTTCTCTCTGCCCAGCCCCTTCAGCGTCGCGATGTTCCGTCGCGGGATTTCGAGCCGCTCAGCCGGGTCGCTGACAACTGCCGAAATGCTCTCCTCGCGCAGCAGATGCAGCATCGGGTAGGGAGAGCGATTCGTGTAATTTTCCACGGCATCGGGGGCCGTATCGGCGAACTGGTAGGCGGGATGAAAACTGGCGATTTGGATGACGCCTCGAAGGCCGAGCTTCCCGAGCAGCCGGTCCGCGGCATCGAGGAAGTCGTTGTAGGCGAGGAAATCGGCCAGCGCGTGCGGATGGATGAGCAGCGTCGTTTCGACACTCGCAATCGGTACGGAGGCGAGGCCGATCAGTTCGCGGGTGAGGTCTCCGCGCAGCGCCTCCTCGTCCCGGGCATCGGTCACGACATACCGAATCGTGTCTGCCTGGAAAACGCGCCGGGCGAACGGGCAAAGATCAAGCCCGATCACGACGGAGTCAATCCAGCGGCGCGTGCGGCCGATCGCGGCCTGCGAATCCATGTCCCCCATCATTACACCTCCATCCCTTTACACTACTTCGACTGTTCGGGGAGGCGAGCGGGACAGCTCCTGTAAGCCCTGCTCGCCTGCCGAAAACGGAGCGGAAATGGATGCGCGTCAGCATTCGGTTTTTCTCGTTGCGAGCAAGGCGCTCGTGATGTACAGTTACTCTTGCTCCGCTGGTGAGTGCGTCTGGTTTTGGGCGAGCCAGAAGCATCCCAGCGGAGCACTTCCTTTCTGCCGCGAAGAGATATTTCCCCTCCTGGTTTGACCGCAGCAAATTTTCAAGCTAGCCTTCTCTCGCGGTGCGTTCTCCCCGAGTACGCTCCGCTGCCGCACCTGTTCGCTCACCGGCTCGATTCGCGGCTGCCTTTCTGTGTTGGGGGTTGCCGACGAGGCGGTCCCAGCGCTCCAGGCGAACAGAACACTACTCGACCTTTGAGGTTTTCTCCCATGCTCCAACGTCGCGGAGGAATCCGGCGCGGCATCGCGGCGACCGAACTGGCGCTGCTGGCGCCTTTCTTGCTGACCCTGCTGATGGGGCTGTGGGAAGTCGGCCGCTACATCGCTCTCCAGGACCTGGTGGACAACGCTGCCCGAGAGGGAGGGCGCCTGGGGTCTTCGAGCGCCTATTTTTCCAGCACCAACTTCAACAGTCCAACACCGCCCAACGCCGCCTTCACCCTGCCTCTTCCCTCGAAGACCCCAGCTTGCGAGGTCCAGCAGCGCGTCTTGCTCTACATGCAAGGCGCCGGTCTGGACACGACGTCGGCAACCGTGAAGATCACGAATATGGGGACAGCGTTGAAGCCAAAGAGCTGGAGTTACACCTACACGCAGGGCGGCACGATCAGCGGCTCCGGCTACGATCCAACCGCCGCCGCCGATCAACTCGATCAGATGACCATTACCGTGACCATGCCGTACAAGAACGGCGCCTGGTCGCCCCTGAGTTGGTTCATCAGCCAGTCGGCGACAGTGACCGCCCAGGCGAGTTGGGTCTCGATGGCGGACATTCCGTTGAACGTCAGCACGACGATTCCCACAAAGCCCCTGGCGCCAACTGACCCGCTTCCCTGAGGCGAGGGGAACGGTTCCGCGAACAGAGCGCTTGAACAGACGGCTGTGGCCCCGGCCACCCCAGAGGAGACCATCCGATGCGGATTTCGACTCGGCGAAACAGTTGGCGGCGAGCGGCGTCGGCCGTTGAGTTCGCCTTTGTGGCGTCGGCGTTCTTCCTGTTCCTGCTGGGTGTGTTTGAATATGCCCGCTTCCTGTTCACCCAGCAACTGTTGAACAACGCGGCCCGCGAAGGGGCGCGCTATGCGGTGGTCAACAACGCCACAGCCACGACTGCCGGCGTCCAGACGTATGTGGACCAGTATCTCGCCGGTCAGGGGGCAACCCAACTGGTGAGTTACTCGCCGTCCTCGAACATCACCGTCTACATGGCCGACCCGACGACCGGGCTGGACACGGGCCTGTCCTGGCAAAATGCCACCTGGGGCAACGGCATTGGTGTCAGTATCTCGGGGACCTATCAGCCCATCGTTCCCGGGTTGCTCAAACTGACCGGCAGTGTGTCGCTCAAGGCCACTTGCACCATGACGACTGAGGCCAACTAGAACCTGCATCCCGCCGAGTGGCTTCGCTGCCCTTGGGCGATTTCGAGGAGAAGGAAATGCGCAAACGACTTTCGCAGCCGCGCCGGGGGGCCATTGTCCCCTTGACGGCCCTGTGTCTGGTTGGCCTGATCGGCTTCGTGGCGTTGGCGATCGACCTGGGGCTCCTGATGATCGCCCGCAACCAGTGCCAGATCACCGCTGATTCCGCCGCCCTGGCCGGGGCACGCGCCCTGACGGGGGACATCTCCACGAACAACAATTTCAGCGGCGCCCAGCCCAGCGCTGCCGCGGCCGCTGCCGCCAACTCGATCCTCAATCAGCCCGTCAATCCGGCCACCCAGTTGACCGCCACGATTGGCGACTATTATTACGACAGTGCCTCGGCTTCCTTCAAGGTGAATCCCACTGCCCTGGGACAGGCCGGGAACAACTGGAACCTGGTCCAGGCCAAGGTCACCTCATCACAGGCATCCACCTTCTCCAAGATTTTCAGCATCAGCACCCTGAACGCCAGCGCCCTCGCGACCGCGGCCCATCGGCCGCGCGATACCTCGATCGTCGTCGATTTCTCCGGCTCGATGCGCTTTGAAAGTCTGCTGGCCGCCCCCTACTTCGGCGCGCGCACCATCTCGATGAACCCCAGCACGGTGTATCCACAATTTGGACAGTACGCCGGCAACTCCTCCCTGCTGAAATACAGCGCGGATCAGCAAGCGGCCTCGGGAGAACAAATCGGCGCTGCGAACACCGAAGTCCCGACCCTCGACGCCGTCACCTCCGTCATCAGTGGCTTCTATGGCGACACGACACCGTTCGGCACAGGGGTCCCCGCATTCTCAGCCGCGCCGTCGAGCTACGGAGTCACCCCGAACGGCGATGCACCGCTGACCGTGACGAAGAACACTGGCCCGGGCTATGCGCACACCATCAGCGAATTCCTCGGCGGCGGCCAGACGACCCGGGACTGGCGCTTTGAGCTTGACGGCTACGCGGCCTATGCAGGCGGTGTCGTGAACGCCACCGTCAGCACTGCCTCGGATTATTCCGCGACCCCATTCAAGGGCTACACTCAGGGACCCGGCTACTGGGGCAAGACCCCCTTCCTATGGCCCCTCGATCCACGCGTGCCGCTGACGACCACCTATTTCACCGCCGCTCAGATTCAGAACATCGTCAAGCAGTTCATGACGGACTTCGGCTTTACCGGGGTCCAGATGAGCACTGCCAGCTACCAGTTCGTCTACACGAACTGGACTTCCTGGGCGACGGCAGCGTCGCTGAAGAGCTACCTGACCGGGACTCTCGGACTGACCGCCACGGATCCAAAAGTGGTGCAGTTGCTGCGTCTGTACAACCGGACCGGGGCCGGCATGCCCAAGGACAGTTCCAACAATCCGCTGCCGTGCGATTGGCGAGCTCGCTTCTTCACGACACCCGCCGGCGCCCCGCTGATGGACAATTCCAAGCTGTGGGCGAGTGGCTCGATCAGTGTCCCTTCGAGTGCCACCTACCTGATCAACTACAACGCCATCCTCGACTGGATCAAGAACTGCGGTCCCAACCCGTTCCCCAACCAGCTTCGCGCCGGCGGCATCGTTTACTACACGGCGATTCCTTCGACGATCGATACCGCGTCTTTTCCGCCCACGGACCCCAACCAGCGCTTCTGGAAAGAGTACATCGATGAGGTCCTCGGGGTGATGCAGACGGGTGGTTCGGGGGCGAATCCCACCTACAGCAACGTGGCGAGCCGGACGGGCTACGGCGCCGATTTCGCCTGGGGGACTGTGGCAACCTCGGCTGTCCCCGCCGGCTGGCCGGCGACGAC
>JBBSDR010000065.1:0-12179 GCA_038240465.1 Gemmatales bacterium | reverse complement strand
CTAATGGAGTGTTTCAGATGGCTCTGATCGTCAATGTGCAGGCGCAGGAGATTCTGGACTCGCGCGGCAATCCGACCATTGAGGTCGAGGTAGTCCTGGGGGACGGCAGCGCAGGCCGCGCCGCCGTGCCGTCCGGTGCGTCCACCGGCACACGCGAGGCGCTGGAGTTGCGTGACGGGGAGGCCATGCGTTACGGCGGCAAGGGGGTGTTGCAGGCCGTGCGGAACGTGGAGGCGGTGCTGGCCCCTCTGCTCCGCGGAAAGGACGCACGCCGTCGATGAGGCGCTCGGACACACCGATGCGATGCCGATCCTGACTGAGGCCATTGCCCTCTACCGCAAGCTTGCCTCAACGCTTCGGCAGCCCAACCGACGTGAGCAGGACTGACCACGCCCCGATCATCGCCGAGGGACACCCAGTGAGGAAATCGCCAGAGCGGGAGGGACTAACCGATGGGGTTACTCAGTCGGGTAAACGTAGATGATGAAGGTCTGGTTGGCGGACAGTACCCGTTCCACTGGCTGCTGGACCCCGGGAACTTCGTAAGTGAACTTCCCGGCCATCTGATCGGGCAGGACGCGATTTTCTCCTGGCTCCAGCCGGTAGGTGGTGCCACCAACGATGGTCGTCACCGGGTCCAGGTAGCGGTCTCGTGGTGGCCGTATCGTGAAGAAGGTCTTCTTGCGGCGGCTTGCGCTTCTGTCATGAACGCGTCTTGAATCAGATCCTTTCTCATCGCCACGGGCCGACAATGCCGATAATAAGAAAGAGTCTGGCTAACCTCCCTGGATTCCGCGCGCTCGTTTACTATTTCTCTGGGGAGAGAGGGATGGAGTCCCCCGAATACCGCCCTGATTCAGGGCTGATGACTCCTGCTTACCAATCTCGGCGGTGGGAGCTATGCGGCCGCTCATGAAACTATTCACGATTCGACACAAGTTCCTTGGGGCCTGGGTCCTGGCCCTTTCTCTGATGGGTGTGAGTGCGGCGATTGCTCAGCCCACGGTTCATCTCAGTGTGCTGCCGGTGCGGCAACTGACAATCGAGGAGACCATTCGTTACGCACTGCAACAGAACCCTCAGTTAGCCGCCCTCCGTCAACAGTATGGGATTGCTGCTGCCGGGGTCGTGATCGCCCGGACTTCCCCGTTCAACCCGGTTTATCAGGGTACCATCCGCTCCGCGAAAGGCGCGGACCCCGGGGCCGTCACCAACCCGTCACCGAATTCGCATCAGATTACCCTGGAACTCCAACTCTTCCACCAACGCCGCTACCGCCAGCAGTCTGCTTTGGCGGAAGTAACGCGCACGGACTGGGAGATCGCTGCCCAGGAACTGACTTTTGCAGTCAACGCGATTCGAGCGTTCGACGGCTTGCTCTACCGCCAGGAAAAACTGGCCCTGACCGAGGAGTTCTTGCGCCTGAACCAGAAGGCTGCCGATCAAGTGAAGCAGCTGCAAGGCAGGCTCACGGCAGGGGACCTGATCCTGGCTCGAGCGGAAGTGAACGACATTCAATCGCAAGTTGGTCTGAATCGTACTTCCTTGATCGCAGCCAGGAAAGATTATTACCGAGCGCTTGGAATCGCGGCTGGAAACGCTGAACCCACAGGCACCCTGGAACGTGCGGCCCCGAGTGAAGAGGGAGATTCCTTGCTGGCTGCCGCACTCGAGTTGCGCCCCGACAGGTTCGCACGCCTCGCGGCCATTGAGGAAGCCGAGGCCAACTTCCGTTTTCAGAAGGCAGATCGGTTCGGCAACCTCCATGTCGGCCCAGCCTACGAGTACAACGAATCGCGGACGAACTTCATCGGAGCAACGCTTCAGGTTCCGATCCCGGTTTTCAACCGCCATCCGGGCGAGATCCAGCAGGCGCAAGCCAGGCTGTCGCAAGCTTCTCTTTTCCTTCAGCAGACAGAAGTAGAGATCCGCCAGGACGTGCGTCTGTCGCTCGCCCGGGTAGCCGAGGCGCGACAGTGGGTGGAGAGTTTCCGCAACGACATCTTGCCGGCATTACGGAAGAGCCTGAAAGACATGGAGCAACTCTTCAAGGATAGTCAGCCGGGCGTTGACGTCCTTCGTTTGCTGGATGTACGCCGCAAACTGCTGCGGGCTCAGGACGGTTACCTCGATGCTCTGCTTGTCTACACTTCGGCATTGGCCGATCTGGCTCTGGCGGTGGGTGACCCGGCTCTGGCGATGGGCCACTACTCGCCACAGCGAGGGGCTGAATGCCAGACGGAACGCCCGGAGCCAACAAAAGCGAGATAGCCATGAATCAGCAGCCGCACTGGACTCAGTGGCGTAACTTTCTCCTATCCCTTCTCATCCTGATCGCTGTCTCGGCGGGCGGCTACGCAGCCTTCGTTGCGATGTCGGCAGCGCGCGAGAAGGAAAATCAAAAGGACCCCGGTGAGGTCGAGAGACCTCCTGTTCCAGTCCGTGTCGCCAGGGCTGAAAAGGAGAAACTCCAGCCGGTTCTCGAGGTGATCGGCACGGTCCTGGCGGACCCGGAGAAATGCAGCACGTTGACGGCAGCGACCAGCGGGATGGTCGATAAACTGGTTGTTCGAGAGGGAACGCGAGTGGCCCCCGATGACGAGGTCATCCGGCTTGACGCGCGTCCCGCCCAGGCGGCCCTGAATCGGGCGGAAGCGGCTTTTAATCGCCTGGTCGCCAAGCCACGCCCGGAGGAATTAACCCAGGCCCGCTCCCTGGTGGCTAAGATGAAAGCCGCCCACGCCCTGGCCGAGTCCCGACTCCACCGAACTGCTGAATTGCGCAGCCGCAGCCCGGAACTCGTCCCCGAGCTTCAGTGGCTCGACGAACAACGCAATGAGCAAACGGCTCGGTCCGAGTGGGACACGGCGCAAGCACAGTTGCAGCTGCTGGAAAAAGGACCACGCAACGAGCTGCGCCAGGAGGCACAGGTGGAAGTTGACGCTGCCAAACTGCAGCTGCAGTACTGCCACGTCATTTCGCCCATCGCCGGCGAAGTCGCTGACATCAAGGCCCGAGTGGGACAGCGGGCCGACCTCGGCACCCCGCTCATCACCATTCTCGATACCAGCGAAGTCTTCGTTCAAGCTCGTGTGCCGGGCAATCGTCTTGGCGGAGTCTTGACTGCCATGACAGCCGCGGACAAGGAACTGTCAATAAATAACTTGAATGCCTCTGTGACAATCTTGCTGGAAAAGCAGCCAATCGTTGCAGGAGCCTGTTGCAGTTATTTCTTGACGGTTCCCAAGAACGCTGTGGCAACGATTCGCTGCCCGGCCTTTCCTGGGGAGGTCTTCCCGGCACGAAGCGGCTGGCTCAACCAGCAGACCGAGAGTTCGACCGGCGACGTACCGATCAAACTGCGCGTGCCGAACCCCAGAGGGTTGCTTCGCCCGGGCATGACTGTGAAGGTGGAATTACACCTGGCGGCGGTCGAAGGTATCGCGATCCCCGAAGACGCGGTCACTGTCAACGAGAACGGCCATCGCGTCGTGACGCTGGTCCGTGACAAGAAAGCGTTGCCGACGGAAATCACCCTCGCATCCGAGACGGAACCTGAGGTTCGCGCAAGAGGTTTGGTCCGAGTGCTCAGCGGACTGGAGGCCGGCGACAAAGTCGCCATCGAGAACGGGTATGCTTTGCCGAAAGACACCCCCGTGAGCGTACTCCCGCCCCGTGCATCCGCCGACGGCTCCTATCGTCCTTGAACCGCAGGAGTCGAATCCGTCATGAACACCCCCCAGCTTCCCGGGTCCGCCTTCAGCCAGTTCATCCTCCGGCAGTCCAAGGCCATCTTTTTCCTTACGGTCTGCCTGTGCCTGGCGGGTGTACTCTCGGCCCTGACAATGCCCTCCTCGGTGTTTCCCCAGACCGATTTCCCTCGCGTGGTGGTCCTCATCGACAACGGCGTGATGCCTGCCGACCAGATGATGGCAGCCGTCACACGCCCGGTCGAGGAAGCGATGAAGGACATCCCGGGCGTCGTGAGTGTTCGCTCCGCTACCGGACGAGGCTCCGCCGAGGTGAACGTCTTCTTCAACTGGTCGGTGGACATGGAGAAGTCCGAACTGCACGTCCACAGCCGCCTTTCCCAGATTCGCTCGACGCTGCCGACGACAGCCAGCACCAACGTCGTTCGGCTTACTTTCTCGGCGTTTCCCATCGTCGGCCTGAGCCTGACAAGCACCGGGGGCCGCAGCCAGACCGACCTCTGGGCGCGAGCACGCTACTCCCTCAAACCACAGTTGCTGCGCATCCCCGGCGTGGCGCGCGTGGACCTGGTGGGGGGCCGGGCTCCGGAGTACCACGTTCGGATCGATCCGGTGAAACTCGAAGGGTATCGCCTATCCCTGGGGCAGGTCAGCGACGCCCTGATGAAAGGCAACCTGATCGGCTCGGCCGGGCTTCACGATGAGGAACACCAACTCTACCTCACGCTCGTGGACGCCCGGGTCAAGAACGTCGCGGAAATCGGCGAACTGGTGGTGGCCCAGAGTGAGAGTGGGCCCGTGCGGATCAAGGATCTTGCCGAGGTGCTGCCGGGACAGGAGCCGCAGTTCAACATCGTGACCGCCGACGGCGGACGCGCTGTCTTGCTCAATATTCGCAGCCAACCCAACGGGAACACGGTCGCCATCGCGGATGCCCTCGAAATCGAGATGGCCCGGTTGCGGAAGGAACTGCCGCCCGACATCCGGCTGGCGGTCTTCTACGATCAATCGCTGCTGGTACGGGAGTCGGTCGGCAGTGTGTGGGAGAGCATCTTGTTTGGCCTGCTGCTGTCGGTGGCGATCCTGTTCGGCTTCCTCAAGAGTGGGCAAAGATGGACCACGACGCTCAGCACAACTGCCATCGCAGTCGTCGTGATCCCAGTGACCGTCCTGGCGGCGCTGGTGGCAATGAAGCTGCTGGGTATGAGCTTCAACCTGATGACGCTGGGCGGGATCGCCGCCGCCATTGGCCTGGTGATCGACGATGCCATTGTCGTGGTGGAGAGTATCGCGTCGCATGTGGCGGCCGGCCGCTCCCCTGTTGAGGCCGTGGGTCTCTCGGCGCGGGAAGTCACGGGACCGCTTGTCGGCTCGACGCTGACCCCGGTGGTCGTGTTCCTGCCGCTCGTCTTCCTCGACGGTCTCCAGGGGGTGTTCTTCCGGGCGCTGGCGGTCACGATGGTTGTCGCGCTGATTACGTCCCTCCTTCTGGCTGTCACGTTGACGCCAACCCTTGCGGCCCGCTTCATCCGCGCCTCCTCCGGCTCCCCATCGACGGGCGATCGCGAACTCGGCGGACCCATCTTGCGTCTGCTCATCCGTGGATACGAATGGGCGGCCCGGCGCGCCCTGCGCCATGCCTGGTTGACCGCGGCCCTGACTGTGTGTGTGCTGGCCGGCACGGCCGGACTCTATTTCTTGCTCAAGCAGGATTTCCTGCCGGAAATGGACGAGGGCGCCTTCGTCCTGGACTACAAGATGCCGCCTGGAACCGCACTCTCCGAGACGGATCGGGTGCTGAAGCACGTCGAGCAACTGCTGATGGAAACGCCGGAGGTGGAGAGCTATTCCCGGCGCACGGGGGCCCGCTTAGCCCTGGCCGTGGCCGAACCGCACCAGGGCGACTTCCTGATCAAGCTCAAGCCCAAACGCCAACGTGACATTGACGTGATCAAGGATGATCTGCGCGATAGGATTCACGCCGCGCAGCCGGCCCTGGAGACCGACATGCCGGGCATCCTGGGCGACCTGATCGGCGACCTCATGTGGTCCCCCAAGCCGATCGAGATCAAGGTTTTTTCCACCGACGTGCCAACGCTCAAGCAGCGAGCCGCGCAGATTGCCGACCTGATCGACAGCAAGGACGGCAAGGGCGTTCCCGGCGTGGTGGACGTGAATAACGGCCTGCTGTACACCGGCTCGGCCCAGGTGTATCGACCGCAGTGGCAGGACTTGCTCCGCTACGGGATCAAGAGCGACGATGTCGCCCGGACACTGAACATCGCACTATTGGGGGAGACTCCTTCGACCGTCCTGGAGGGAGATCGCCAGGTCAACATCCGTCTGCTGGTCGATCCGCGCTTCATTCAGAACTCCACGGCCATCGATGGATTGCTGGTGCGTTCTGAGGCGGGCGGGGCAGGCACGCGACTGAGTGCCGTGGCGAGCAGGAGTATCGAGTCGGGGCAACTCGAACTGCGGCGGGAAGACCTGCGGCAGAACGTCGCCGTGACCGCTCGCACTTCTGAACGCGACCTGGGGAGTGCCATGCGCGACATCCAGGCGAAACTGGACAAGGAGTTGCCCGAGCGTTCCGGGTTCACGCTGGAATATGGCGGGCTGTACCAGCAGCAGCAGGAATCGTTCCGCAACCTCACCCTGGTGCTGGCATCAGCCGTGCTGCTGGTCTTCCTCGTCCTGCTCCTCGAGTTTCACTCGCTGCTGGCGCCGCTGGCGATTGTCTGGGGTTCGCTCCTGTCCCTGTTCGGTGTCGGGCTGGCGCTCTGGCTCACCGATACCTCGCTCAACATCATCTCCTTCCTTGGGGCGATCATCGGCGTGGGGATCGTGGCGAAGAACGGCATCCTCATGCTGGATCGGGTGGAACACCTTCGGGCTGACGGCATGCCCCTGGAGGAAGCCCTCGTTCAGTCGGGTCGGCGGCGGCTGCGTCCGGTGTTGATGACCTCGCTGGCCGCCGCGCTGGGGATGCTGCCGCTCGCCTATGGCATCGGCTCAGGGGCCCAGATGCTGAAACCTCTCGCAGTCGCTGTCATGGGTGCCCTGACGATCTCCGTCCTCTTGTCGCTGGTCGCCACGCCAGCGGTCTACTCTGTGCTGCTCCGGCTGTTCGGTGATGCCGGAACTGCAAGAAAACAGGAAGGTCCTTCCCCACGAGAAGTGTCACTGCCGATCACTGACAGTGCGGGTAATCGTTCAGTTTAGGACGTGGCGACAGGTGGTCTTCTGTCCGACCGCTGAATGTGTCGAGTTGCATGGGAGCGGTCCTGCTGATCGGGCTGGACGTGAAGAACGGCATCCTGCTGGTGGAATACATCCAACAGCTCCGCAAGGAGGGGCTGGAATTGCGGCTGGCCCTGCTGCTGGCCGGCCGCACGCGCTTCCGCCCGATCCTTATGACGAGCCTGGCGGCCATCCTGGGCCTGTTCCCGCTGGCGCTGGGCATCGCCCCCGGCTCGCAGATGCAGCAACCGCTGGCCATCATGGTCATCGGCGGGCTAATGGCCAACATACTGTTCACACGAATGATCATCCCGGTAGGATATCTGGTGTTGGAAAGGAAGAAGCCGGGGCAAGAGATGCCAGTCCCGGCCGCGACTGCCGAGAGATAGCCGAGACCGGAGCTACACCGGTGCCTCGCGAATACCCCCCAAATCTCGGGGAGAAAGGGTATCAGAACCAGGACGGGGGTTACTGCACCTTCAAGCGGCTGACCGCCTCTCGCGTCATTCGATCGATCAACTCGCGCAGAAAAGGTCCGACCTCGCGCGTACTGGCCGTTTGCTCCAGATCCATCTCCTCTTCGTGAACCGGATCGTCGTCAGGCGTCCGCGCATCCAGGACTTGCATCAAGACGTTGACTCCGCCGGCCGCACCCGGCATCGCGCCAATGAGATGACCGGTGCGGATGTAGAGACAGACGGCGTAATCCGCCTTGAAGTGTTTCGCCAGTTCCTGAGCGTCCGGGGCCTGGTCCTCGACCGTCTTTTCGGCGCGCACCCGCTCGACCTGCCGCACCGGCACCACGCGCACCTTGATCGCCTCCTCGGCGAAGCGGGACTCGATCTGCTTGCGGAGACGATAGGCGACATCGTCTGCCCGAATCAGTCCCAGGTCGTCGTTGACGCGCTCGGCGACATAGCAATCGAGGACGATCGTGATCTCACGCTGGCCGTCTTTCGGCTGCAACTTGCAGAGAGAAGGAGCCGGCGTCAGCGGAGTGCTGCCTCTCCAGGCGGCGGGGCGCACCAGGGGCGGCTCGGCGGTTTCACGACCAATCCGTTCGAGGCTTTTGGTGATTTCGTTGACCAGTTCGCTGTCGCGATCCTTCAGGGCAAGATGGTTCTTGAACAGCCCCAGACGTTCGGCGCAGCGCACGATGGCCGGGATCGCACTCGTGGCCCGCGCGCCGGATTTCTCCAGCAGTTTCAGCGTGACAAGAAAGGCATCGACGGATTGCGTGCGATCGAGGACGTCGATTAGCTCCTCGACGAGGTCTCCTTTTCGCGCTGGACCAGCAGGCAACTCCTCGACGAGGTTCCCTTTTCGCGCTGGACCAGCAGGGCGATTCCAGCCGGACGTCTCGGGTCGAGCGCCGGGAGGAATCGTTGGCGGGAGCGCAGGCGGAGACAGGCCGGGAGGCAGGTCAGGGATCCGGATGTCTCGGTCGTCCGATTGTCCCGGAACGGGGCCGGCGACGAAACAGAAACCCAGCACGAGAAGCAGGCAAAGACGACGCTTCATGGCTTCGACACTCCTTTGCCGATACGGAGAACGTCAGAGCATAGCCCAAAAAGACGAAGCGAAGCAAGCCCGAGTAATCGAGACACGGCAGCAGCGGGGGTGACCTTGCTCGCCTGGCGATTTTCGCGGAAGCAAGGACCAACTTCTTGACAGGCGACAGCGGCGGCAACATAGTAGAAGAGAGAGGGAACGATCCTACCTGGCGAGTTCTCCTGATCCATGACGGGCGACGCTGATTGTCGCCACATGGGATTTCGCCGAAGTTCTCTCAACGATCCGCCCGCCTGAATCGTCTAAGTAAGGACGAGACGCACAAACCGGCCCTGAAGCGCAAACTTTCCCCGGCACGGCGTTCTTCTCAAGACCGAACCCTCCTCCGCGTCCCGCGCGGAGGCCCCCCGGACGGGACGGCAGTCATGGCGACTCCCCTACGCGTGACGCGGCGCACGTTCCTCACGAACGTCAAGCGCAGCGGCCTGCTGACGCGCGATCAGTATCAGGAGGCCAAGCAATTGGCCCCCGAGAACGCTCGCGGCCGGGTGCTGGCACGCTTGCTGGTCGAGAAAGGTTGGCTGACGAAGTTCCAGGCGGAACGGCTCCTGATTGGCAGGACGAGTGGCTTCTACCTGGACAGTTACGTCATCCTTGAGGAGCTGGGCCGGGGCGGTATGGGCCGAGTCTACAAGGCACAGCACCGCACCATGAGCCGGCTCGTCGCCCTCAAGATACTCGCGCCCGATCTGACGCAAAACGAGCGCGCCCAGGAGATGTTCCTGCGCGAGGTCCGCGCCGTCGCCCAACTGGTCCATCCGAACATCGTCACCGCCTTCGACGCCAACAAGGCCGGCGACCGCTACTACCTCGTTCTCGAATACGTCGATGGCCCGAACCTCGATCAACTGGTGAAGGCGAGCGGGCCTCTGTCGATCGGTCAGGCGTGCGACTTCATTCGCCAGGCCGCCCAGGGCTTGCAGTGCGCGCACGTCATCGGCATGGTGCATCGCGACATCAAGCCGGCGAACATCCTGGTGCAGCGACGGGCCGCCGATGGCTCGCCCGGACTGGTGAAGATCAGCGATTTCGGTCTCGCCAAGCTGGTCGATCCGCCCGCGGACGCCTACCCGGTGGGAACGATCCTGACCAAGCCAAACACAGTGATGGGAACGCCGGACTTCCTGTCGCCGGAACAGGCGCGCAACCTGCATCGAACCGACATCCGCAGCGATCTCTACTCGCTGGGCTGCACCTTCTATTATCTGCTGACCGGACAGGTCCCGTTCCCGGCGGGGACTTCGATGGAGAAGCTGATCCGCCACAGTTCGGAGGAGCCGACTCCTGTCGAGGCGCTCCGGCCGGACACGCCGCCGGAGATCGCCGCCATCGTCCGCAAACTGATGGCCAAGAAGCCGGACGACCGCTATCAGACACCCGCCGACGTCGTTCAGGTGCTGGAGCCGTACTCCGTCAGCGGGCCGACCCCGTGGGAGCCAGCCCGGCAGTCGATGGAATTCGGGGTCGAACTGTTGACCCCCGACGAGTTGGACGACTCCGATCCGATCATGGTTGCCGCATCCGCGCTGGACGGGACCCACGCCGGGGCCCTGGATCTGACGCCGTTGTCGGACACGGCGGCGCCCGGGGTTGCCACTCGTCGCCGGCGCTCACGTCGCCGGCGGCGTTTTGTCTGGGGGCTGGTGCTGGGAGCGATGGCCGGCGCGGCCGCTGTCGGCGCCTGGTTCGTGCTGCACAAGGGTTGAGCCTTCCCACCGAAACGTCCACTTCTCTCCCTGTCGTTCCAGTAGCACTTGCCCGTGCAACCGTGAACCCTCGAACCGGAGCACCAGTCGGTCTGTCTGGGCGTTCTCCACGCGATAGACGCCGTGGTCCCAGCGACGCACCGTTCCGCGATTGCCGCTCACTGGACCTTCATAATCGAGATAGAACAGCCGATGATCGAAGGACGCCTCGGCAGCCACTTCGCCAGTGTCCTTCGGCGGTTCGGCCAGGCGCCAGGTGCGTAAGACCTCGCCGTGTTCGAGCATCAGGTCCCAGTGCAGATGCGGGTGATCGTGTTCGAGAATGACAAATCGCGGCATGGCAATCGGTCTCTTGGCGCGTCGGCGTGCGTCCCATAGCGTGACTCCTGCCCGAACCACTGCTACTTTAGCGGAGCCATAACAGTGAATCGACTCCTCAGCCTTTTCGTCCTGGCCTGGGTCACGTCCCTCGGCGCCGCCGAACTGCCGAAACCGCTCGTCACCGGGCTGAAAATGCCGGAATCCGCCTGTGTCGGCACCGATGGCCGGATCTACGTCAGTTCAATCGGCGAGTTCGGCAAGGACGGCGACGGTGCCATTCTCGTCATCCAGGACGGCAAGGCCATTCCCTTCGCAACCGGGCTTGACGATCCCAAGGGCATCATCGCCTACCAGCAATGGCTGTTCGTCGCCGACAAGACGCGCGTCTGGCGCATTGGCCGCGACGGCAAGCCCGGTGTCCATGCGGCCGCCAGTGCGTTTCCGGTGAAACCGAAGTTCCTCAACGACATCGAGGTGGATATCGAAAGCGGTCTGCTCTACGTCAGCGACTCGGGCGACCTCGAAGGCAAGGACGGCGCGATCTATCGCATCGATCAGAAGGGGAAGGTGTCTCTCGTCCTCGACGGCAAGAAGTCGCCGGCCGTCAAAGCTCCAAATGGACTGGCAATGGATGGAGCATCGCATCTGCTCTTCGTCGATCTATTCTCCGGGGAATTGCACCGGATCAAGCTGGCAGATGGCTCGACGGTGAAGTTGGCGGAGGGCTTCGGCGGCAGCGATGGCCTGTGCTGGGACAAGTTCGGCCGGCTCTACGTCAGCGACTGGAAGAACGGCAAGGTCTTCGTCATTCCGCGTCCCGACTCGAAGCCCATCCTCCTGGCCGAGGGCTTCGAGTCCGCCGCCGACATCTGCCTCGCTCCCGACGGCAAGCATCTGCTCGTCCCCGACATGAAGGCCGGCACGCTGACGGCCATTTCAACGCAAGTACCGGGCGCAAAGGTCGATGACACGCCCCTGTCACTGGAGCCGGCCCTGGCGTTTCCCGATCTGAAGTTCGCCGGCTGGAAGCCCGTCGATGACGCGGGCAAGTTGAAGCCCTTGCGGCCTCTCGTCCTGACCCACACCGGCGATGACAGCGGCCGCATCTTCCTGGCCACGCAGCAGGGAGTGGTTCACAGCTTCGCCAACGATCAAAAAGCGAAGATGACGAAAGTCTTTCTCGACATCGAAGCGAAGGTGTTCTATCGCGACGACGAGAACGAGCAGGGCTTGCTCGGCATGACGTTCCATCCCAGTTACAAGAAGGACGGCGAGTTCTTCGTCTTCTACACCGATCGGAAAAAGAAGTTCGAGAACGTCCTGTCGCGATTCAAGGTGAGCAAGGACGATCCCGACCGGGCGGACCCGTCCTCCGAGGAGGAGTTGCTGCGCATCCCGAGGCCGTTTTGGAACCATGACGGCGGCACGATCTGCTTTGGGCCGGACGGCTATCTGTATGTGGTACTTGGGGACGGCGGCTCGGCGAACGATCCGTTCGGCAATGCGCAGAATCTGAAATCGATCCTGGGCAAGGTGCTGCGGCTCGACGTCAACGCCAGGGACGAGGGCAAGAAGTACGCCATTCCCAAGGACAATCCCTTCGTGGGCCGGAAGGATGCTCGTCCCG
>JBBSDR010000064.1:0-12255 GCA_038240465.1 Gemmatales bacterium | reverse complement strand
GAGATTGCCAGCCTGATCCTGCCGCGCTCCGTCATCCTGGAACACAGCGAAGTGCCGAAGGTGGACGGCCCGCCTCCCGCTCGTGAGGGCCGTAAACCCTACGCCGCTCCCGGCAAGCTCGAATCGTACCCTCATGAAGTCTTCGGCAAAGAGGTGGAACGACTCCGCGACATCTTCAGGAAGAGTCCCTGGGACATGCGCGAGCGTCTCGTCCTCTCCGAGCAATCAGGCGACAAGCCGCTGAAACCGTGTGGCGCGCGAGGCATCGGCTTCGTGTTGTCGTCCCTTCAGGTGAAGGACGCGGGATTATCGGCCGAATCGTCGAAGGATTCGCGCAAGGACTTCGACCCCGCACCACGTCAGCAGCGACAACTCCGCCAACTCGTCGAACACACCCAGATGCTTCTGCGCCGTTCCGACGAGGTGCGTCGCGATTTCTGGAGCAAGGCGAAACCCACGACCGCCGCCGACTGGGAAAAGGCCTGCGCCAACTATCGCGAATATCTCGCAGACGAAGTCATCGGCCGATTCTCCCAGGCTCGATTGCCGGCCAATCCACGGACGCGCAAAGTCCTCGATAAGGAGACGTTCACCGGCTACGAGGTCATGCTCGACGTTCTTCCCGACGTAATGTTCTGGGGCATCTTGCTGTTGCCGAAGGACCTGAAGCCCGGCGAGAAACGGCCTGTCGTCGTCTGCCAGCATGGCCTCGAAGGACTGCCCATAGACGTGATCGACGACGATCCGAAAACGCCGGCTTACGCTTCCTACAAGGGATTCGCGACCCGGCTGGCGGAGCGCGGCTTCATCGTGTTCGCGCCGCATCACTACTATCGCGGCGGCAATCGCTTTCGCCAGTTGCAGCGCATCGCCTATCCGCTCGGCAAGACGCTGTTCGCCTTCGTCGTCGCCCAGCACGAACAATTGCTCGACTGGCTCTGCTCTCTGCACCACGTCGATCCTTCACGCATCGGCTTCTATGGGCTGTCCTATGGCGGCTTCTCGGCAATGCGTCTGCCGGCGCTCGTCCCGCGTTATGCGCTCTCGATCAACTCGGCAGAGTTCAACGACATGGCGAAGAAGAAGTGCAGCGTTCACGACGTCTACAGTTATCCGTTTTACAACACTTACGAAGTGTTCGAGTGGAACCTCGCCAACACCTTCAATGCAAGCGATCTCGCGGCCCTGATCGCTCCGCGTCCCTTCATGGTCGAGCGCGGCCATCACGACAGCGTCGCGCCGGATGAGTGGGTGGCGGCCGAGTATGCCAAGGTGCGCCGGCTCTATGTCCGTCTCGGCATCGGCGAGCGCACGGCTATCGAGTTCTTCGACGGCCCACACACGATCAACGGCAAGGGGACGTTCGAGTTTCTGCACAAGCACCTGAAATGGCCGGTGAAGAAGTGACGATGAAACCTCGCTTGCGCGTTGGGCTTGTATCGCGGCGTCGCTTTCTGGCGACGTCTTCTCTGGCCGCGCTCGGCGGCGCCGCGGCGCTTGGTCGTCTCAAGCCGGAACGCAAGCCCGCGCTGGTCGCCGTCAGCTTCGACCTGGAGATGAGCCGTAATTTCCCGGCCTGGGACGATACCCACTGGGACTACGAGAAGGGCAATCTCAACGCCGAGACGAAACGCTACACGATCGAGGCGGCCAAACGTCTGAAGGATCGCGGAGGTGTGCTGCACTGCTTCGCCGTCGGCCGGACGCTCGAACAGGAGGATGTCGATTGGCTCAAGGCCCTCGCCCGCGCCGGCCATCCCATCGGCAATCACACCTACGATCACGTCAACATCAAGGCGACGAAACCGCAGGACATTCAGTTCCGCTTTCAGCGCTGCCCCTGGCTGATCGAGGGCAAGAAGCCGGTCGAGGTGATCGAGGAGAACATCCGCCTGGCGACGACCGCCCTCAAGACGCGCGCCGGCATCGCGCCCAGCGGCTTTCGCACTCCGGGCGGCTTCAGCAACGGGCTGGCGGATCGGCCTGACCTGCAGCAGATGCTCGCGACCCAGGGCTTTCGCTGGGTCAGCAGCAAGTATCCCGCCCACATGCTGACGCCGCCCGGCAAGGAACCGACGCGCGAGGTCTACGACAGCATCATCAAGGCGCAGGCCGAGGCGCAGCCATTTGCCTATCCGAAGGGGCTGATCGAGGTGCCGATGTCGCCGATCAGCGACATCAGCGCCTTTCGCGGCGGACGCTGGAAACTGGACTGGTTTCTCGAAGCGCTGCGGCAAGCGCTGGCGTGGGCAATCGACAACGGCGGCGTCTTCGACTTCCTGGGACATCCCTCGTGTCTGTATGTCGTCGATCCGAAGTTCCAGGCCGTCGAATTGATCGCGGACGCAGTCAAGAAAGCGGGCGAGCGTGCGGCCCTGGTCGGTCTGGAGTCAATCGCCGATCGCGTGGCCCTCAAGGATAAATGAACGTCAGGCGGTCGCGCGCCAGGTCAGTTCGCCCGTGACCCACTCGGCCATCTGCCGGGCGAGATCAGACCAGCGCGGCAGCGCCAGCCGAGCGATTGCCGCGCATTTCCGTTGGTGGATTGAGTCATCAAGCATATCGAGGACAGCAGCGCGGATGCTGGCCGCATCAGGGACCGCAAGCCGAATCTGGCCGTGGTCAGGAAGCCCCGCCAGGCTAGGTACATCGCCGGAGACGATGACGGGAACGCCCAGCGACAGGCTCTCCAGCGGCGGCAAACCGTAGCCCTCTCCTCCCGGTACGGTGGGAAAGATCGTCGCCCGGCTGGCTCGGATCACCTCGCGCACCTGGACGTCGGACTGATTGTGCAGCCAGCGCAGCCGCGGTTCGCTCTTTTGCAATACTTCCACGCCCTCGCCCATCTCTTCCGGCCATCCCTTCCGCCCAATCAGGGTCAATTGAACGTCCACGCCATCGGCCCAGAGTGAGGTGAAGGCCTCCAGGACCGCGGCATGATTTTTCCGCAGTTCGAGCGTCCCGATCATGGCGAACCCTCTTCCCGGAGGCGTCTTCAGGGGAGGAAGGATGCCGAGCGTATCGCTTCCCAGCGCCAGAGCAGGTCCAACAGGGCGAGCCGGGTCGCGAAGGATGCGCTGGCGATAGTCGCGGCGTGTGGCTTCCGAGATGAATGACACCTGCCGGGCGCTGCGAATCAGTTGCAGATAGCCATGCGTTTCCTGTCCCGAGGCGGGAGGGAACCAGTCGGGATGCAACCAGGGGAGGAAATCGTAGACAAGGAAAAAGACCCGCTCCGGCATACGCTCCAGAAGCGTGTGATAAAACGCGATGCGCTCGGGACAGTAGAAAAGTTCCGTATTGAGGATGGCGTGCTGATGGCCTGGATCATCGAGCCGGAGGATTCGTCCGCTGGTCCGATCGACGCGAAGCAGCCATTGACGAGCGTTTTCCGCTGTCTTGCCGGTTTCGAGAAAGAAGTCGTTGAGGGCCGAGACAACTTCCGGACCGGGCAAGTGGAGTTCGCTTGGAGAGACCACGCGACACGGGAGCAGCGGGGGACCGGACCAGTGATGCAAGACCTCGAAGGAAACATGCTGGATGCCGGTCCGGAGGGGCGACCGGATCAGGCTGGTCAAGTCGTAAAGAAGCAGGGCCGATGACACAGGTCACCTCTCTTGTTGACTCTCCTGCCCTCTCTCCGCAAAGCCGTGAACAGGGGAGGAAGGCAACCAGTCATCCCGCGAGTCCGAGCGCATGCATCAACCGCTCGGCATAACGATCGAAGGAATGTTCCCGCACATAAGCGGTTCGCGGTTCGGATTGCCGTTGTCGATGAACACCGGCCCTGTGAGCGTCCGCGATCTGTTCGGCGATCAGCAGCGGGCTGAGATGGTCCGGCACGCGAAGGACGTAGTCTGGACCATCCATCGACAGGGCCAGGTCCGCGTTGGCGACGGTCGGAAGCCCGGCGGTGATGCAATCGAGGACAGCGCCGGACAGCCCGCCGAAGAGCTGCTTTCGCAATTGAATGGCGAAATCCGCCGCGAGCAGATAATCGCGATACTCCGCGGGCGCGATCCAGCGGTCAAAGAGATGCACGAATGACTCCAGCCGCAATTGCGAAGCGAGAGCAACCAGCGCGGCCCGGTGAGCGGACGCTTCGCCGACGAAATACAGATGAGCGTGCAGTCCCCAGGCGTGCAGGTGCTCCAGGGCGCACAGGCACTCCTCCCCGCCCTTGTGCGAATTGATCAGCCCGAGACTGATAATCGCGAGTTGATCGGGAGGAAGCCCGAGGCGTTGTCGCGCCGCGGCGCGTGCCTGGGCCGTTAACTCGTCCTCCTGGAAATGGCGGTAGCAGCAGAACGGAACGTACTCCGCATCTCGTCCATACTGGCGGACGACCTGCCTCTGGATGCCTCTTGAGTGCAGCAGCAGCGGATCGGCCCGGAGCAAGATTTCGTCAAAGAAGATGCCCGGCACCTGTCCGGGATTGTCGATCCAGCCGGCCGCCTCCTTCGGGGTCACCTCCCGTCCGAAGGAACGGCTGGCCATGCGCGTGAAGGCGTCCAGTCCGCGCCAGCAGCAGTACAGTTCGGCCAGGCAATTGTCGTGGACCAGGCAGGGGCCGCCGAATCGGTTGTGGAGTTCGAGGATTCGCGTGTGATAGAGCGAGTTGCCGACCACCCCCAGGACCCGATCGTATTCGCCGGAGACATACGGCCAGGGACTGATCGGGGCGAACCGGCGGACGCCTTCGCAGGGCCGGGAAGCCGGCGAGTCAGTGTAGACGTCGATCACCGCATGGCGGCTGAGTTCGGGGATACACGCGGCGGTGTATTCCGCCACCCCCGAGCGATCGGGCGGAAAGGGCGACAGGATCGCCAGACGCGGCTTGCTCGTGGTGCATCGAGGCGTTCGCGCCTGGAAGCGAACGTGAAATTCTTGCAGGACGCGGCGCCAGAACCGGCCGGCCACCTTCTCGGCCGTCAGTTCTCCCGGAACGGGGCGCTGCTGTTCGATCAGCGATCGGCGCGCTCCAGGATCGCACAGGAATTGCTCCATCAGCCGGGTCAACCGGGCCGCGTCGTCGGGATCGAAGAGCGCGTCCGGTTGAAGCACCAACTCGCGATGAGCGTCGATGGACGAGGCTAGAACCGGCGCGCCACAGGCCATCGCCTCAACGACCGGAAGCGAGAACCCCTCGATCCGCGACGAACAGATGGTCGCGAGGGAGTGAGCGTAAAGCTGGGCCAGTTCCTCGTCGGGCAGCCCGTACCGGAAGTGCAATCGTTCGACGTCGCCGCCCATTTCCGCGTAGAGTTGCCGCAGCGGAACGGCCTGCGCTTCCGGAAGGCCAACGACGACTAACTCGGTCAGCAGCCGCGGGTCCAGCCCGGCATGAGCGGCGAGGACGACTTCGGGGTTCTTGCGTCTGTCCGCTCCCGCGACAAGGAGGTAATACTTGCTCGGGGGAGCAGAATCGCCGTGTGCGTTCCGCGTGAACCGGACGCAGGCTCCGGTCATCTCCACGCGCTCGGGCGGAGGTGAGAGAATCTCGCGCAAGCGCCGGGCCGAGTAGTGCGAGATTGGAAAGAAGAGATCGTAGAGGCGAAGCCAGCTCAGGTTGCCCAGGTACTGAGAGTGCCGTAGAGCAGTCGGCAGGTACTGCTGTTCGAGATCGAGCGGGATGAAATCGTACACGAGAGCGCAACTGAGAATGAACGGCCGATCGAGCAAGCCGGCGAACAGCAAGGGATCATGCGTCATCGGCGACGCTTCGAGGAACACGCCTGGCCGGTTCGGCGCGATGTGCGGACTGGGCCGGGTTTCATCGACCAGGCCGCGGTACGACTCCGGCAGCGGCGGCATGGCTGGATCGAGCAGACCGGTGAGCCGAGTGCCGGGAGGCAGATGGGCGTGGCGCTGGGCCAGGAGCGACGCCGTGTGCAGGCCGACGCCGCGCCGGGCATAGTCGGGGTCTTGCAGGCAGCGCAAGTCCACATGAATTTGCATCGCTCAACCTCGCTTCCGGGCCGCGAGGACCTCGACGCGACAGGACGGTCCCAACGGCTCGAAGGGGACAAGATCGCCCTCCTCGCCGATGCGCTGGAAGTGCAGGCCCAGAGCCGCCAGTTGCGCGATCAGGCTGGCGGGAGTGTCCGGAGTCAGATCGAGCAGCAGTTCGAGGTCGGGGTTCGCCGCCAAAGCAACGCTCAACCCGTCCACGATACCCGGCGACAGCATGGACGCGCCGATGCGAACCAGGCGCGTGCCGGCATCGATGCGAAGGTCTCCTTCGACGTGAGTCACCACGCCGGTCAGGTCGTGCGTCTGCAGGTTGTCGCGCAGCACGGCGTGGTGAACCGAATGCGGCTCGAATGCGAACACCTTGCCGCCGGGACAAACGAGGCGGGCAAGGCTCAGGGTGTGATAGCCCTGATGGCAGCCGAGTTCGACGATGCGATCGCCGGGACGGATCAGGCGCTGGAGCAGACGAAGAACGCCGGGCTGATAGGTGCCAAGAACGATTCGCGGCGTGACAAAACGATCGGCCGGATCGACATAGAGGAAGTCCGTCAGCGGATGCGACGCGAGGACGCGATCGGGCGTCAACGGGATGGCGTGAAACCGGGACGAATTGCTCGAATGGTCCGAACGCGGCAAGGAACGCAGCAGGCTCAGCACCAGCGTGTCGAGCGCCCGGACGGTCCCTTCAATGTCGCGGACCGTTCCTTCGATGTTGTCGCGCAGCCAGCCGCGGCGAAGCTCTTCTCGCGTGTTGTGCAGTTCCAGCCGGATCGGGGTCGCGAAATAGTCGCGCAGCCGGCCGAGGACGCGCCGCGCCAGCCAGCGCGGCGCCTTGAAGAGCGTTTGCCGAAAGCGTCCTTGTGAAATGTGTTCGGTCATGGGTGTCTTCTCGTACGGCAAGCGTTCTCACTTGCTCGGAGGTCCGGGCAAGTGAGGACGCTTGTCCCAGGGTGAGGAGGACTCACGCCGAGCGCTGGCGTTTGAACAGGTGCAGGATTTTCTTCATCCGTCGTCTCAGCGCGGGGAAGCGCGTGGTCAGACGATGCGCCCGTCCCGCGAGCTTGATCATCATCGGCCCGGCTTCCTTCATCGGGTCGAATCGAGCGAGTTGCTCCTTCAGGCAGTTCACCAGCGCCTCGTGCTGGAGGTCGCGGAGCGCGATCCTGTGTTCGTACTCCTGAACCACGGCCTGGCCCTGGTCCGCCGTATGCGATTCGTACACCGGAGGAGTCTGCTTCTTGAGGAACGCCAGGGAACAGAACGAGTACCGGGCCGTCTCGAAGGTGAAGTAAGGCTCTTGCGGTCCCCAGGTCGGCGGATCGAGCAGCGAACCTTCAGGCAGTTGCGCTGCGAGAAGCCGCATCCGCTCCGACGAATACAGGCGGACGTCCGGAGTCGGCTTGACGATGCCTGGCTCCCAGTCCTCGTAGTAGTCCGTCGTCAGGAATGCGACGCCGCCCGGCTTGAGGACCTGGTACAGATGATGGACGAACTCGACGTCTTTCTCCACATGTTCGATGACCGAACAGCAAATCACGATGTCATACAGTTGCCCGGTTCGCAGCGAGTCCAGCCAGACGTCCCGCGAACTCAGGCCATCGACGCGCGGGTCCGGATCGGTGATACGAACCTTGTAGCCCATCTGAATCAGGGCCGGGCCGATCGGATCTTCGTGGCCGCCGATCACCACCATCTCATCGTTCTTGCGGGCCGCACGCTTGACCTGCTCGAAGATGAAGGCGTTCTGGAAGACGGCCTGAGCGTACTTCCGGCTCATGATGTCCGGGCAGCGCGAGCGCAGTTCCTCGACGGACGGACGCAGGGCTTCGCGATCCGCCGGAGTCAGGACGCGGTTTGAGGTCAGATTATTCGCCGCATGCTGTTTCGCGACCGCGTCGAAAATGCGTTCGTAGTCCGCGATGACGTTGGCCTCGGTCCAGTCGTGCAGGACAGGTTCCAGCGGCTTCGTTCCCGCGGCGAGGACTTCACGCAGCGAATTGGCTTCGATCCGAATCGACGGACAGAACTGGGTCAGGTGGCGGAACATCAAGCAGTCGGTGACGGCGATCGGCCGGCGGGCGGCCAGGGCGTAGTCGAGAACGCTGGAGACGCCGGAAACCTTGTGCCAGTTTTCGTAGAAGAAGCAGTTGATCGAGTTGCCGGCCAGCCATTCGATGAGCTGGGCAGGGGCCTTGAAATCAGAGGTGACCTCGACGGTGATGCCGGGCCGGGCCAGGGCCTTGCATTCGTCGGCGATCCGCCGCGCCTCGGCGCCCTCGGGGTCGCCATAGTGATTCGCGGGCATGTGCAGACGCACCGTCGCCGTCTCGAATTCCGCGCACGTCTGCTTCACAACTCGCTGGAAACCCTTGCGATCCGACGCGAAGCCAAACGAGCCGACGACGATCCCTTGCGGGGCCGGCCGTTCCGCGACGGTGGGCAGCAATCGGCGAACGCGAAACTCGCGCGGCGTTTCCTGGAACGTCGGATCGCTGTGGATGATGGCAGCCATCTGCGGAAAGGGCGGCGCCTCGTCATGGACCAGGCCGACATGCTGGACGAAAGGCAGTTCCCAGCGCAGCCGCATCAGCACGTCGGCAGTCAACCAGGGCATGACATACTGGTGCCAGTTGTAGAGGACCACGTCCGGCGCCAGTTCGTGGACTCGGCGGACGAACTGCTCGGGGTCCGCTGTCGTGGGCAGTTCCAGGAGTGTCAGTTGCAGGCGCTGCGATCGGGACAGGGCATCAAAGGTGGCCGCTCCGAAACTGTGGACCCCACACTGGCGGGGCGGCGTGGACACGAACAGCACCTTCATGATCGTATTCTCCGAATGCGCGTGACAGGAGCGCGAAAGGCAGGCTCAGGCTGCTCGGGTCTGGTTACTTCCGTTGACGCTTTCAATTCCCGGCAGTGGGAACAGCAGTTTCCCGCCGCGATCGAGGTACGCTTGCTCCCGGCTGACGATGCTCTTGCGGAAGTGCCACGGCAGGACGAGCAGGTAATCCGGCTTGCACGCATGTACCTCGGCCTCGGAGCGGATCGGGATTCGCGTCCCCGGCGTGCAGGCGCCGAACTTGTCCTCGTTGACCTCGGCAATGGCCGGGATGTCAGACGGCCCCAGTCCGCAGAACTGCAACAGTACGTTGCCCTTGGTCGAGGCGCCGTAGCCGTAGATGCGCTGGCCCTGTTTCGTCAGCGAACGGACCGTTCCGCCCAGTTCGTCGCGGTGGGCGAACACCCGGCGGCGGAACGCCTCGTAGGTGTCGATTCGGCCCAGTCCCATCTCTTCTTCGGCAGCCAGCAGTTGCCCGACGATCGCGCCGGCCTCGGGGTAGGGAGCGATTTCCTTGGCCACGGTCACGCAGAAACTGCCGCCGTTGACGTCGTTGCGCTCCACGGCTACGATCTTCAGCCCGACGCGATCGGCCATCCACTTGATCTGCCGCAGCGCGTAGTAGCTCAGATGCTCGTGACAGATCGAGTCGTAGGCCATCTCCTGGAGCATGGCCGGCAGATAGCTCTGCTCGAACACCCAGATGCCGTCGTCCGCCAGGATGCGCTCGACCTGGGCCATGAAGTCCTGCGGCGTTTCCAGGTCGTAGAACATGGCAAAGGACGTGACGATTTTTGCCTTGCGAGCGGGGAAGTGCGTCTGGAAGGTATCGGCGTTGAAGAAGTCCGGGATCAGCCGCACCCGCGGAGGATAATAGCGAGCGAATTTGACTCCCGTGGGGTCCATGCCCACGAGGTCGAGGCCGGTCTGCGGATAGGCTTGCAGCGTGGTGGAATCATTGCTGCCGATGTCGAGGACGAGGTCGCCCGTTACCGGCCGGGCAATCGTCAGGGCCTGCTCGACCCGCTCGTGCAGATGGCGAACCATCGACTGGTTCAGCCCGGAACGGTAGCCGTAGTTTGTGCCGTACATGCTCTCGGGCGGATACGAGTGGCGCAACTGGACCAGGCCGCAACCGCCGTTCGTCTCGTCGCACTTGACCAGTTCGAGTGGCCCGGAAGGCACCTCTTCGTCGGGCGTGCGCGGAAAGACACCCGTCAGCGCCTGCTGTCCCAGATGGAGGATGGAATGCAGCGACTGGTTGCCGCAAATCCGGCAGTGGGTGATCTCCGAGTACAGCATGCGCAAAGACTCCACAGAGGTCCCGGGCGGCTCTTTCAGCCTTCAGGAGGCAAGCCGGAGGACGAGGGGTTTTCCCGTCAGGGAGGCGATATCCGAATCGACCATGCGTTTGACCAGTTGCTCGAAGGTTACGTCGCGCTGCCAGTCCAGTTGCATTTGCGCTTTCGACGGATCGGACAGCAGCAGATCAACCTCGGCCGGACGATAGAACTTCGGATCGACGACGACATACTTGCGCCAGTCCAGTCCCGCATGCTCGAAGGCGATTTGCACGAACTCCTCGACGGTGTGCGTCTCGCCGGTGCCGACGACATAATCGTCCGGCTCGTCCTGCTGGAGCATCAGCCACATGGCGCGGACGTAGTCGCCGGCAAAGCCCCAATCGCGCCGCGCTTGCAGGTTGCCCAGGCGCAGTTCGTGATCGAGTCCCAGCTTGATGCGGGCCGCGCCATGCGTGATCTTGCGCGTGACGAACTCCAGGCCTCGACGGGGGGATTCGTGATTGAACAGGATGCCCGAGCAGGCATACAGCCCGTAGCTCTCGCGATAGTTGACCGTGATGTAATGGCCATAGACCTTGGCCACGCCGTAGGGACTGCGCGGATAGAACGGCGTCGATTCCCGCTGCGGCGTCTCCTGCACCTTGCCGTACATCTCAGAGGAAGACGCTTGATAGAAGCGTGCCTTGGGACAGACCTGGCGCATCGCTTCGAGCAACCGTGTGACGCCGACGGCGGTAAAGTCAGCGGTCAGCACCGGCTGCAGCCAGCTCGTGGGGACGAAGGACATGGCGGCAAGATTGTAGACCTCGTCGGGGCGCACCTGATCGAGGACGCGAGTCAAAGACATCTGGTCGAGCAGGTCGGCCTGGTAGAGTTCGAGGCGTTCGCGAAGATGTTCGATGCGCTGGCAACTCTCGGTGGAGGAACGGCGGACCATACCGCAGACGCGATACCCTTTGTCCAGAAGCAGTTCTGCGAGATAACTGCCGTCCTGGCCGGTGATGCCTGTGATAAATGCAGTTTTGATCGACATCCTGTCCTCGGAAGAGTGAGCCGAGCAAGGGCGATTTCTTACCATCCGGCCGGAGGCGCTGTCAACGTCAGCCTCGAAGAGTAAGGCGGTCTGCGCTTCAGGCAACCGCTCGCCGCGCGGCGGCCGCATAGGTCTCGTAGGAACGCACGCCCCAGCACTCCTCGCCGGCCAGGAGATCGACAACCCGTTCGCTGGGCCAGACCCCGGGCCGGGCGTGGACAACGAACACGCGCAGCGCGCCGCCAGGCAGGGGCAGCCGTTCGGCGTCGTTGACGATCAGGCCCTGGCCGATGAAGCAGTGACACAGGGCTGTCAGTGAGAACACGCTGAGTTGCTCGGCCCCCAGGATGCCCGCCCCCGCAGAGTCGAACTGGTCCTTGATGGAGGGCGTTTCGAGAACGGCAAGGCCATCGTCCTTCAGCACCCGGCGAATGCCGTACACGAACCCGTTGAGGTCCGCGACGTGGCCCAGTACATCGTGAGCGTGGAACACATCGCAGCGCAGTCCTTGCATGTGCAGTCGATCCGCGAGCGTGCGCGTGAAGCAGGCTTCGCGCGTCAGAATGCCGTGCTGCTGGCGAGCCACCTTGGCCGCGCCGCGCGCGGGTTCGATCCCCAGGACGGGGACGCCCGCTTCGCGATAGTGCCGCAGCAGGTAGGCGTCGTTACTGCCCGCCTCGATGACCAGGTGATCGCGTCCGAGGCGGCGCGTGGCGATCAGCCGCTGGGCCAGCGACGCCGCGTTTTGCAGCACGTCTGCGGACGAGGAGGACAAGCCCATGTGGCCGTACTGCGATCCCGAGGAGGTTGCGGCAGGACGCTGCACCAGGCTGCACGCGGAACAGTAGCTCCAGGGTTCGAGGCCAGGCAGCGGCAACAAGGAGGCCGAAAGGCACGAGCGGCAAGCAACGGGAACAGGATTCATGCAGGACTCCTCGCGAGCGTCGGCTGGCGGTCTGGCTGTCACTCGCGGAGGATGTGTCAGAGATGTGAAGGCGGATGATAACAGGATTCGGCGTTCGGCGTCAATTCATCCCGCGGGACGGGGTGCGGTTGTCGATTTTGGCATTCTGGGCGAGCCGAGCCGCGTGAGCGGCCGGGTGCGGGCT
>JBBSDR010000063.1:0-12312 GCA_038240465.1 Gemmatales bacterium | reverse complement strand
TCCTTCCCCCGGGTCTGAGGAACTGGCGGAGACGCTCGTTTCCCAATCCGCGGACACCCTTCCGGGCCGCGAGTCGCCCGCGCAGACCATCGCCGGCTACGACATCCTCGGCGAGCTGGGCCGCGGCGGCATGGGCGTCGTCTACAAGGCCAGGCAGAAGAGCCTGGGGCGCATCGTCGCCCTGAAGATGATCCTGCACGCCGACCACGCCGGCACAGAGGAGCGGCTGCGCTTCCTGCGCGAGGCGGAGTCGCTGGCCCGACTGCAGCACGAGAACATCGTGCAGATCTACGAGGTCGGCGAACACGAAGGCACGCCGTTCCTCAGCCTGGAATACGTCGAGGCCGGTAGCCTGGACCGCCACCTCGCTGGTACTCCCCTGCCTCCGTCGGATGCCGCGCGACTGGTGGAGCAACTGGCCCGAGCGATGGAGGCGGCCCACACGCAGGGCATCGTCCACCGCGACCTGAAGCCCGCGAACATCCTGCTGGCGAGCCGGGCCAGTAATGGCTCCAGTGAGTCTAAGTCTGGGCCATCGGTGGCCACGTTCCCCGGCCTTCACCCCAAGGTGACGGACTTCGGTCTTTCCAAGCGAACGGACTCGGCAGCCCTGTCGGCGTCGGGCGCCGTGATGGGTACGCCGTCGTACATGGCCCCGGAACAGGCGCTGGGCAAGGGCAAGGAGACCGACGCCCGCACCGATGTCTACGCTCTGGGAGCAATCCTCTACGAGTGCCTCACTGGTCGGCCGCCCTTCCGCGCGGCGACCGCGATGGACACGATGCTGCAGGTGATCGGAGATGAGCCGGTGCCGCCGTCGCAGTTGCAGAGCATGATGCCGAGCGACCTGGAGACGATCTGCCTGAAGTGCCTGCGCAAGGAGCCGGGCAAGCGCTACGGCAGCGCCCTGGAGCTGGCCGAGGATCTGCGCCGCTTCCTCGACGGCGAGCCGATCCGGGCACGCCCCACCGGCTGGGCGGAGCGCTGCTGGAAGTGGCTGCGCCGCCGCCCGGCCCGCGCGGCGCTGGTCGGCTTGACCGTGCTGGTGGTTCTGCTGGGCCTGGTCGTCTTCTCGGTCCGCCGCCAGGCCGAGCGCGAGCGTCAGGTCGCCGGGCTAGTCCAGGATCTGGACGCGGGGTTGGAGGCACCCACCTGGGACCGCCCACACGTCGAGCGGCTGGAGGCGCTGATGGCCGAGGTGGAGCGCCTCGCGCCGGCCCAGGCGGAGGACCAGCGCCGCCGCCTGCACCAGCATCTGGCCCGGGCGGTCCGCTCCTCCTTCTCCCCGGCTTCCCGGCCGGTGCTGCGCGAGGAGGACCTCCCGCCGATTGAGGGGATGATCGAGCTGCTACAGGGCCGCGCCCCGGAACTGGCCCGTGAGGTTCGCCAGGACTTCGAGAAACGCCGGCAGGACCTGCGCCTGGTCCTCGACCTCCATTCCCCCTTCGCGGATCTGACAGACGTCCTCCCCGAGGGGCGCTTCAAGAAGCACACGGCGCATCTGGAGTGCCGGCCGGCCGCCGACAACCCCGATAGCCCGATCCTAACCCGGCTGCCCTGCGCGCGGAGCGGGCAGGTCGAGGCCGAGCTGCAGCACCCGAGCTGGGACTTCGCCGAGCCCGTCGGCCTGATCCTCAACGGCGGCAATGAAGGGGGCTACGCCTTCCTCCTCCGGCCGGAGGTGCCCCTCAACGAGGAGGCCCCGCTGGATCGGCGGCCGAAGGGCAAGCCCTTCGCCGATACCCTGCGGGACGGCGGCGAGGTGACGCTGGAGATCTCGCGCAACGGCTTGCGGCTGTACGCCCTGGCGGTGCCGGCGGCCCGGATCTGGGGGGAGGGCAAGGGGGCGGCGCTGCGGCTGCGTGTCCGGCGGGCCGGCGACCGGCTGACGTTCCTGTGCAACGGCATCAAGGTGGAGTTCGAGGACGTCCTGCCGCTCAGCGGCGGTCGGGCCGGCGTGTTCGGCCTCCGGCTACCGCCGGGGGTGCGCCTCTTGTGGCTGCGCGGCTGGACGCAGACGGCGCCGGCCGCGCCCAGCCCCCTTGAGCGCGGCGACGACTTCTACGCCCTGAGCCGGTTCCAGGAGGCCCAGCAGGAGTACGAGGTGCAGGCCCGCGCCTCGACCGAGCCACGGCTGCGGATGGAGGCGCAGTACAAGGAGGTACTCTGCCACCTGGCCGAGAGGGAAGACGACCGGGCGGCGGCGATCCTGGAGGCGCTAGCGCGCTCGTCGCTGCGGGATCAGTCAGACCGGCTGACGCCCGAGCAGCGCTGGCAGGTGCTGGCGATGTGTCAGCTGTGGGCGCTGCGGCTGCGCCAGGGCCGGGAGCGGGAGAAGGAGGCCGACCTCATCTTCCGCAGCCTACAGGTGCGCTACCGCGCCGAGGAGCTGCGGCCGTTCCTGCCCGAGCACCTCCGCGACGACATCCTCGGCCGCTACCGCTACAGCAACCTCGGGGTCGCCCAGCTGCAGGCTCGACCGTACGCCGTACCCCTGCGCGAGCGGGCCGTCGAGGTTGAGGACTACTTCCGCCCATCCCCCGAGCAGGCCCGGCTGGCGCGGTTCCACCTCTTCCGCGCCTACGCCCGCGCCGGCTCGAAGGACCGGGCCGTCGAGACCGCCCGTGCCCTCGTGGAGGCCGGCCCCGGCCTCCGGCAACCGCCGCCCCCCTGGTGGCTGGACCTGTGGGACGAGTACGCCGGGCTGCTGCGGCGCGACGGGCGGGCCGCGCCGGCTCTGGCCGAGCTGGACGCGCGGCTGCACGAGCGGCCCGGCGTCGTCCGGCCCGGTTGGGAGCCGCTGCGGGTGGAGCGGGCCTGCCTGCTGTCCGCCCTCGGCCGCGCGAAGGACGCCGAGCGGACCCTGGACGACTTCTTCCGGGCGGTGAGGCCGGGCGACTGCCTCGCCCGCTTCTGGACGAGGGGCTGCCTGGTCCGCGGCCTGCTGCGCGAGGACCGCGGCGACGCGCGAGCCGCCCGGGACGCGTGGCGGCTGGGCTGGTCGGCCGACGGCACCCGGGGCTGGCTGCTGGACCGTGCCAACCCCCTGACCATCGTCGAGCAGGCCGTGCTGCGGATCCTGTGCGAGGAGCTGCCGGACGCGGAGGTCGCGGTCATGACGCAGCAGTTCTTCGCCCAGCTCGGCGGCGCCATGGAGGGCATGGGGATCAAGGAGACGATCAAGGTCATTCTGCCGGAGCTGGCGCCGGAGGTGCTGGGGCCAGTGCTGCGGGAGATGCGTGAGCGGCCCGACGGGCGCCGCCTGGTCCGTCAGGTGGCCTTCCGCGAGCTGCCGCCGCCGGAGCTGTACCAGCCGGTGCTGGTCCACGGTTTCGTGGGCCTGGGGCGGCGACTGCTGCGCCCCTGTCAGCTGTCCGCCGAGCAGGAGGCGCTGCTGCGGAAGCTGGGCGATGACGCGTACGTCAGCTTCACGCAGGGCCAGCTGGGCCGGCGGAAGATGCTGGCGGCGGGCCAGCTGGCCTTCCTGTGGCGCGACCAGCCGGCGTTCCTCGGCTGGGACAGCCTGGCCGGCGCCTTCGAGCCGCACCTGCGCGGCCCGATCGCCTACCTGCTCGGCCTGCGTTACCTCCACGTCTTCAAGAAGCCCGCGGCGGCGAAGGGGTACTTCGAGAAGGCGCTCAAGGACGCCGCCCCGGGGACGCCGCTGCACGCCCTGGCCGGCGCGGAGTTGGAACGCGTGCGCGGGAAGTAGCCCGGGCAGGCGCGGCCTCGACGCGCCCCTTGGGGGGTCGGGCCTCCGCGGCGCTGCATACTGACGGACACGAGCGGGAAGCAGCAAGGGAACCGATCATGAAGGGTATCGACCGATCCCTGTTCGCAGCGTTGACTCTGGCGTGGGCCAGCATGCTGCCGACAGCCGCGCAGTGTGTGGAGGGGCTGCTGAAAGGACTCCCGAGCAAGCCTGGCCCCCACGTCGAGAAGATCCGTAAGCTCGGCGACAACGAATGGCTGGAGCTGGGGCAACCAGCGGCGGACCCCCGGTGGGGTCGGGCACGCGGACGCAGCTGGATGGCGGCCATGCCGCTGGCGCCGGAGCTGCGAGGGGCCTTCCTGTTTGGCGAGGGGGTTCACGGCTATGCGAAGCCCGACGACCGCTACATGGACGATCTGTGGTTCTACGACATCAACGCCCATCGCTGGGTCTGCTGCTACCCCGGCGCCGACACGAAGACGCTGGAGCTGACCATCGACAGGGATGGCTTCGAGGCATCCAAGGACGGCGAACGCATACCTGTGGCTTCACAGGTGCATGGGTACTCGATGAACACCTACGATACTGAGCGCAAGCGCTTTCTGTCGATGCCCAACCTGCACGAATACTGGTCGCGAGCCTTGCCGCAGCGGAAGAAGTGGCTGAAGGCGGCTCCCGCGGACGCCAGCCCCTGGATGTTCGAGACGACGACGGGGAAGTGGAATCGGCTCCGGACGGCAACGACTGCTCCGCGCAGCGGCTACGGCGATACGCTGATCTATCTCCCCTCGCGCAAGCAGGCGTTCTTCGCACACCGCAGCCAGGAAGTCTGGTTCTACGACACGGAGAAGAACACCTGGAAGCAGGCGAAGCCCGAGGGACCGGCGCCGCCCTTCGGCATCGACGCCACCTCCTGCTACGATCCGAAACGCCAGCGCATCTACATCGGCGGCGGCAGCTATCCGACCGCTCCCGAGAGCGGCCACGCCTTCTGGGTCTACGACCTGAAGTTGAACCGCTGGGTGGATCCGAAGCCGAAGGGCAAGCCGTGCAAGGGCTCCAACAGCTACGCCACCCTCAACGCGCTGATGACCTACGATCCCGTCAGCGACCGGGTGCTGCTGGTCTATCATTCGTATCACTACAGCACCGAGGATCGCCTGGGGGTGTACGTCTACGACCCGGAAGCGAACGCCTGGGATGAGAAGCCGCTGGAGTTGCCGAAGAAGTTGAGGAGCCGGCAGGTGAAGAACGGCTTCCATGATCCCGAGCTGAATGCAGTCTTCCTGCACAGTGCCGGCGACAGCCAGGACGACGGCGTCGTCTGGGCCTATCGCTTCAGGAACAGGCGTTGATGGAACACCGAAATCCATGACTCCAGAAGGGAGTGCGCGTGCGCTGGCTCCATCCTCCTGTCGCCGGTTACCTTGCCGTCGCCCTGATGCTCTCGGCTGCAATTTCAGCCGCGCCTCCTTCCAGGCAAGCCGCGGGCGGAACGGCCGAGCCTGCCCGTCCAGTGCGGCAGGCATTGACCGAGAAGGGTTTTCGCGCCGTCCCGAACCTGATCCAGAACCCCAGCTTCGAGATGGACTGGATGCACAACCGGGTCACCGCCCAGACTCGCTTCCAGCTACTGGAGCAGTCGGACTGGGGCTACGGCCAGTCCGATGGGCTGCCCGATTGCTGGGTGGTCTCACTGCCGTCGCGGCTCGACGCGACCATCGCCCACTTCGGCAAGGCTTCCCTGTTGCTGCAAGGCAGCGCCTCGCAGGTCGTCTACCTCTGCGGCGAAACCGATCCGCGCGATGGCGGCGCACACTACAACGCCTTCCGTCCCCTGCCTGCCGGGCTCACCGACGGCCTGAAGTCCCGGCCCCTCATCTTCGGCGTCTGGTGCAAGACGGCGAATGCCGATGCCCCTCCGACTCTGACCGTGACCGTGGAGTATGCCTCCGGCGAACAGGTGACGCCTCGCACTCAGACGGTGTCCTTCGGCAAGGGAACACATGACTGGGAGTATCGCCAGGTCACCTTCCCGGCTCTTCCCGGTGGGGGACTGGCTCACGCCGCCCTCGTCCGCCTCGACTACCGTGGTGCGGGTTCGGCCTGGTTCGATGGCGTGCTGGGTGAGGAGGAGACAGCGCCTGCGGAAGTCAATCTCCTGCCCAACAGCGGCTTCGAGGAGATGCACGAGGGCTGGCCGAGCGGCTGGTCCCGGCCCGAGCTATGGTCCTGGTCCCGCCGCAGTTATTACCGCTTCACCGGCTGGTCTCACCGCCGAGGCACCATGAATGGCGGTGCGGCCGTCGTGCGTGCTGGACGAGAAGGCGGTCAGGGCCTGCAGCTTACCGTGCTGCCCGGTGACAACCTCGCCGTCCGCAGTCAGCCCATCAAGCTCCGCCAGGAGAAGCCACGGGTTCTCGAAGTGGCAGCCTGGGTACGGGCAGACAACCTGCGCTGGCTGGAGATCATGGCCCAGGACGAGAAGGGCGAGTGGCTGCCGCAGCAGGATTTCGCCGGCTTCATGGGCACCGACGAACATTACCGCAACCGCCCCATCGGCCTGGGCAGCCACGACTGGGAGTACGTCCGCAAGCACTTGGCGCCGCGCCGTCCGGTCCAGGAGCTGACCCTCTGGCTGTGCGCCCGCGGCTTCGACGGTCAGCTGATGCAACGCAACCTTGTCGGGACTGTCTGGTTTGATGACGTCAGCCTGTGCGAGCGCGGCAGCACCCGTGCCGAGCTGGTCCGGCGCGGCGTCACCATCCCTCCGCCCTCACGCCCTGCCTCCGTGGAGGAGGGGTATGACATCGTGTCGCTTGATCCCGGCGAGCGTCTCTGGGGTCGGAACGAGCTGCGCCTGCGACTGCGCAACCCAACCGGCAAGTCCCTGCGAGTCGATCCGGAGCCGATGTTGCGCACCGCTGGCGGCAAGAGTCTTCTGGTTCGAGCGGCAGTGCTGGAGATACCCGCTCACGGCGAGAAGGAACTGGTCGTGCCGTACCGAGTGCAGGATCTCTGCGCCGACTGGCACGAGCAGTACCGCTGGGAACAGCCCCTCTCCCTGCCCTTCGGGACGCCGCCTTCGCCTGTCTCCGTGCGTCTGGGGGGCTGTTACGTCTACCCCGACGAGAAACTGGAGGCAGGGATCAACCTCAACGTGAGTCGCGGCAGTCTCGCTGAGATTACCCGCTGCCGCATTGTGGTGCGTCATCCCGGCGGGGAGAAGACATTGCTTGAAACGCAGGACCTGGCCCGTTCTCTGTGGACACCGGAACAGAAACGCCCCGCGCTGCTCGACGCCGGTCACGTTGACGCCCGCCATCTGCTGGCTCTGTCCATCGACGGCAAGGGCTTGCCGCGGCATCCCTTCAGCAACCCCGTACGAGACTGTCGCCTCGCGGTGACCCTGGAAGGCAAGGACGGGCGGCCACTGCTGTCGGCAATGAGCGAGCCGTTCGGGTTCCTGGAGCGGCCGGTGGCTCCGAGCCTCCCCGAGGTGATTCGACGGACCGAGGTGACCGAGGGCGGCGTGATCCACGTCAACGGACAACCCTTCACCTTCGATTGCTTCCCCCGCGCCGCGACCGACCTGGGCGCCATCTCCCGGATGCTCAACTTTCCGAAGTCCCACAAGATCCTGGCCCTGCCCTTCCCGGCCGAGTTGACCTTCGCGCCCGCGCAGGACGAGGTCTGGAAGCGGAAGGTTCAGGACTTCGTGCGGGCCAACCGGAAGGACCCGAAACTGTTCGGCTACTGCTTCGCGCACAATGGCGAGACGAGCTTCTGGCTGAAGCAGTGGCGTGAGATGGCGGCCTGCCAGCGCAAGGTCGCGGGCTGGGTGCGGGAAGTGGACACGGACCATATCATCCTGAGTGCCGAGTGGCTGTTTGGCCACGGAGCGCTGACACCCGAGGCGGCGAAGCCCTTCGACTTCCTCGACGTACTCGACGTGGAGCCGGGCCTCAAGTGGACGCCGGACTGTCACGCGGTCCGGCGCGCCGCCGGGCGGCCACTGGCGGTGGTAGCTGGGCTGGAGTGCTATTACTTCCAGCAGATCCCGATGGTGCGGTGGCGGATGTACGAGGCCCTGCGGCAGGGGGCGACGGGGATGGGCATCTGTCCGTCGAACATGCTGCACCCGACGCCTGAGACGGTCAGCTTCCTGCGCGGCCTCTCAGGTGAACTGGCCGGACTTCAGCCGCTACTGACCGGGCGCGTGCCGCGGGAGCCGATCAAGTGCGACAGTCCGGATGTCACACTTTGGGAGAAGCAGAACGGCTCGATGCGGTATCTGGTGGCCATGCGCGGCGACGGCCAGGCCGACGAGAAACTGCGGGCCGTCACCTTCACGCTGCCGCGCCCGGCGAAGCGCATCGAGGTACTGTTCGAGGGGCGAACAACGTCTGCAACAGACGGTAAGTTTACGGATCGGTTCGACGAGTCCTTCACGGTTCGCGTGTATCGGGTCCAGGAATAGGATGGCGGCTTCAGGTCCAGGCCCTGACCCAGCATCGTACCTGGACAGCGTGAAGTGAGAGGGATGGTCAGGTAATCGCATGGACACAGATCGCAACCTTCTGTTCGGCGTGCTTGCCCTGCAGGCAGGCCTGATCGACACAGCCCAGTTCGTCGAGGCCTGCACCCTTTGGGCTTCCCGCAAGGAGTCCACCCTGGCAGATCTTCTCATCGAGCGCGGCTGGATCGTGCTGGCAGACCAGGATCATCTGGACTATCTCCTTCGGCGCAAACTGCAGAAGGGCGGCGTCAATACCCTGGCGAGCCTCGCCGCTGTTCCCGATGAGGTGAAGCGGTCCCTCGCTGCAATCGGAGACGAGTCGATTCAGCAGTCCCTCGCCGGGTTGTCTCCGGCCGCGGCCTGCTCGCAGGAGACGATGGCCGATCCGCTTGGCAGTCAGCCGGAGCGCCACACGCTAATCCGTCTGCCTGCGACCGGAGGTATCGGCCGTGTCTGGCTGGCTCGCGATCATGTCCTGGGACGAGATGTTCCTCTGAAGGAGTTGCGACCGGAGCAGTCGCACCACGCTTCTCTGGCGACGCGCTTCCGCATCGCCAACGACGACTCGTGGCGGTTATCGAGGCGTTTCACAGCAGCTTCAGCACCGCGCCCTCGCACGCCGACGGAATCGGCTCCGCTGCGTGACGGCTCGCACGGCTGTCTGAATTGCGTCGGCTGGCCTCTTGTGCCGCCCACCCTCAATCGGCAATAATGCTCTCTCCGTTCACCACACACTCCCGGCACAAGACTGGCGGACTGGCGGACTGGCATCGGCGTTCAACTACGCAAGAATGGTACTCCATGACGCAACCACTCGACGACCCGCGGCCGGTTAGCGGAACTTCTCAGCCGCTGCCGCATCCGACCCAACCCAGTCCCGAGGCTGCTACACTTCCGCCCCTTCAGGAACCATCGGAGACAGCGCCACTGCCGCCTTCGCGACGGACCGCCTCTTCCCCAGCCGGCGACACACTGCTGACGCAGCTTCCGGCTTCGTCGGAAGACGCGGCGACGTTGCCGCCCTCTGCTCCAACGACAATTCAGTCCGAGCCGGGGCTGGTGAGCGTGCCGGGCTACGAGATTCTCGGCGAACTGGGCCGCGGCGGCATGGGGGTCGTCTACAAGGCCCGCCATCTCAAGGCCAATCGGCTCGTCGCCCTCAAGATGGTGCTGTCTGGAGCGCACGCCGGCCGCGAGGAGCTGCGCCGCTTCCAGAGCGAGGCGGAGGCGGTCGCACGCTTGCAGCATCCGCACATCGTGCAGGTCTACGACGTCGGCGAGCACGAGGGCCGGCCCTTCTTCAGCCTGGAGCTCTGCTCGGGTGGCAGTCTGGAGAAGAAATTGTCCGGCACGCCCCTGAAGGCGGAAGAAGCGGCGGCCATCGTGGAGAAGCTGGCCCGCGCCATGCAGGCGGCCCACAGCGAGCACATCATCCATCGCGACCTGAAGCCGGCGAACGTACTCCTGGCCGCGGACGGCACGCCGAAGATTACCGACTTCGGGCTGGCGAAGAAGCTCGATGAGGAATCGGGACAGACAAAGTCCGGGGCGATCATGGGCACGCCCTCCTACATGGCCCCGGAGCAGGCCGAGGGCAAGAAGACCGTCGGGCCACTCTCGGACGTGTATGCGCTGGGGGCCATCCTCTACGATTGCCTGACGGGTCGGCCACCGTTTCGCGCTCCGACCGTGATGGACACGCTGCTCCAGGTGGTCAGCGCGGAGGCGGTGACGCCGCGTGTGTTAAACCCCAAGGTGCCGACCGACCTGGAGACGATCTGTCTGAAATGTCTGCACAAGGAGCCGGAGAAGCGCTACTCTTCCGCGGAGGAGTTGGCGGAGGACCTGCGGCGGTTCCAGACGGGGGAGCCAATCAGGGCACGGCCGGTGGGACGGCTGGAGCGTGGCTGGCGCTGGTGCCGGAGAAATGCGGCGCTGGCGGCGGCCCTGGGGGCCGTCGCGGCATCGCTGGTCGTGGGGGCCGCTGTGGCAACCGCGTTCGCTTTTCAAGCTGCCGCCAATGCTCGCGAGGCCGACACCAACGCTGGTGAGGCCCGGGACAACGAGAGAACCGCCCAACGCAACGAGGAGACCGCGAAGCAGGAGAAGGCGGCGGCGGTGGCGGCGCGCAATGAGCTGGAGAAGGCCAACATCGAGCTGACCCGATCGCAGCAGGCATTGCTGAAATCGACCGACGAGCTGACCACGAGCGTGGCCCGCAGCCTGCTGCGTCCGCTCGCCTCGCAAGTCGCCTCGCAAGTGCAGCCGCTGCCGCCGCTCGGCGATCCGGAGATCGAATCGTTGTGGGAGCTGGCTTCCTCGAAGGAAGACCGGCTCCGTCTGCGCTTCGTCGAGGAAGCCCTGCGCAATCCTGTCTTCACCAGACAACTGAAGGACCGGGCCGAGGTTGCCTTCCAGGCGGTGCTGGGGCTGGACAGGACGCGGCGAACGCAGCTTGAAGAGATGCTTGGCAAGCGTCTACAGGCGAAGGAGATCGCGCAACAGCATCAAGAGGATGTGGCGTTCTCCCTGTCGCACCTCGGCATTCTTGATCGGCCCCTGGCTCGGAGAACCGCCGCTACCCTCACCCAGGCCATGACCAGGAAGACCGACGCGGTCGCCTTGCAGCCTCTGTTCCAGGCACTGGCGACGACCGACGCACGCGCCTTGCTGTCACTGTCGCAGGGATTGTCGGCGCTGGTGGCCCGCCTGGAGCCCAAGGAGGCCGCTGTGGTCTGTGGCCAGGCCGCCGCCACCCTCATCCTGGCCATGAGCAGGGCGAAGGACAACTACTCGATGGAGTTACTGTCGGATGGGCTGTCGGCGCTGGCGGCCCGCCTGGAGCCAAAGGAAGCCGCCGCCACCCTCACCCGGGCCGTGAGCACGACGACGAACAACGCCTCAGTTCAGTATCTGTCGCAAGGACTGTCAGCGCTGGCGGCCCGCCTCGAACCGAAGGAAGCCATCCAGGCCGCCGCCACCCTCACCCGGTCCATGAACACGACGACCGACGTGGCTGCCTTGCAGTCTCTGTCGCGGGCACTGTCGGCGGTGGCGGCCCGCCTGGAGCCGAAGGAGGCCGCCCAGGCTTGTAGCCAGGCCGCCGCCAACCTCACCCTGGCCATCAGCAAGACGGCGGAGGCGGACGCTTTGCGATATCGGTATCTGTCGCAGGGACTGTCGGCGGTTCTTGCTCGCGACCCCACTACCCGTCAGCGTCTCCTGAGCGTGACGGCCACAGTCGCAGGGCTACCCACGCCGGGCACCCCGTTCGCCGCCCTCGCCTGTTCTCAGCCGTCGCTCGAACCCATGCCCCCACCGCTGCCGGCCCAGACGCTCGTCGATCTGCTCAAGCAGCCGCTGTGCGTTGGCGAACCCCGACGTCTGGTGCTGGAACAACTCGCACGCCACTACAACCGCCCCTTTGCCGATCAGTGGGAGTTCGTCGATTATGTCCACAAGCACAAGCTCGACCTCGACCTCACCACCCCGCCCCAACGGCCCGAGATCACTGGCGCCGCTCCCCGTTGATGTCTCTACATGATCACCCAGTTCAAGCAGGGATGCCGTGCTTGTGGACGAATTGGGGGAGTGCGTCGAGGACGGGACAGACGGCGCGGGCCTCGGCCTGCTCGTCGAGGGAGGAAGGCCCGTTCCAGTGCGAGACGATGCCCTCCATCGAACCGCCGGTGAAACGAAGCCGATTGGGTTCCTGGGGGCGATCATCGGGCAGCTCGAAGTCGGTGTTGCCGTCCCACTCTCGAAGGAGATCCAGCAGGGCGGGACCTTGTTGCCACGGATACTCACAGTCGTCGTTATGCGATGGGATCGGCGGTATCGTCATGGTGTGCATCCCTTGAGAGTCCCAGAGCTGAGTCATGAACATGACGAGAGAACGTCATCGGAGGTTCGGGAGGGACCATTCTCATTCGTTCGGTCCAGCAATCCTCATCGACTGTCAGTTCCTGATTCGGCAGAGTCTCGGCATCGCTGATGGCTAAGAAGGGAAGAAGTCAAGGGCGGCCCCGCTGGGCCGCCCCGGCCTCTCCTTCTCTTCCAGAATCAACGGACTACAGTCTCG
>JBBSDR010000062.1:0-12360 GCA_038240465.1 Gemmatales bacterium | reverse complement strand
TCTGCGCGAGCAGAGAGCCGACCTTGCAACGGCTTGCCGAGATGCCCCAGGAGACGCAGGGCATTTTCCTCGTCCTGGAGAGCCCACCGGTGAACCTCTCCGCGAGCCGGTTCTTTGAGACCAGAACGAGGTCCTCGAGCAGACTGTTCTCGTCGTAGACAGGGATCTTCGGGGGCCGTTCGCTGGCGAGAGGGAGGGAGAGCATTCCCTCCGAGGTTACGGGGACGCTCTCGCGGGGCAAGACAGATGACGTCCCGATGGCAGGATCGTTGCGCAAATCTCGAGGGGAAAACCGCTTCCTCTCGTGACGGTCGAGCGCTTCGACGAGGACAAGGAGAGCAGACGGGACACCTCGGGAAGTGAGCAGTGACGAAAGCCTTCGGTTGCGGATATGCTGCCCGCGTGCCCGACTTCTCCCGCGACACCGATGCCTGGATGCGCGACGTCCGTGATCCTGCGGAGAAGGCCAGCGAGGGCAGACGCAGCCTCAATGCTGGCGGGGCGACGGCGAGTTATCGGATCGCTCAGCTTCCATCGGGTCAGTGGGCCGTGTGCATCGAGACATCTATCGAGTTTGTCGGCGGCATGCAAATTCCCTGGCGGATTTTTCCGAGCCGCGAGGAGTGCGTGGGGTACTTCGTTGAGCAGGCCAAGCGGTTTTTCGAGATGCAGACCAGAGTGAAGAAGCAGCAACGGACTTACCGCGACAAGATGATCAGCCTGCTGCAGGCAGATTTGTTTGGCTTCCGGGAGCCTGAGCCTGAGCCGAGGGTGGAATGAGTCCCTCGTCTTCCGCATCCTCGACAAGTCGCCATATCTTCCGCAAGGGTGCCATTTCCACTTGTCCCGGGGGTTCTTCCAGTTCTGCGAGCAGTTCCTGCCTGGGGTGATCATCCTCGCTCAATATGCCTGCCGATTACACGTCTAGATCCGCCGCGCATCTACCGGGGAATGAGTTCACTCATCCTGCGTCGGAAGCGGCTCGACTTGCTGCCCTGTCATGTCCGGAAAGACGTGCAGATCGTACCAGGCATGCACCTCGGCCGTGTTGCCGTCGCGGACGACAGGAAGGACGGCACGCAGATGGAGTTGCGGCCGCTGGCGGAACCACGCGGTCAGCGCGTGCGACAGGAAGACGGGAAGGTCAGCCGGCACGAAGGCGAGCGGATCGGTGAAGACGCGGACCCAGCCTCCCATGTCCTGCGTGTGGACGTTGAACTTGCCGGAACCGTTGCCCGGATCGTGCTGTGACATCGGCTCTGCCCTCATAACAACCGCAGCCTCGAACTCTTGAACCAATGGCCCGCTCCGATGCAAGAGCCTCTCCTCGACGACGGAGATAGAATTGGGATCCCCTTCGTCGAGTCAAAAGGTAGGAGTCCCGGCCTGCTCCTGGGACGCCAGGAAACGCAGAGACAGGTTTGGCGCTACCGGGATACCCTCGGCCGACGGAGTCTCTCTCGGCGCGTAGATCACCTCAATCCCGATGCACTCCTTGTACTCTCGCGGTCGAAGGGAGATTTCACGTTGCAGCAGAGCGTCCACCCAATCCGACAGCAGCTTGCGGACAATGCGGCCGCCCTCTTTCCCCTTCGATTTCTCGTTCATCAGGTGCGATTGCTCGGCCAGATACTCGGTGAATGCTTCCGGAACCTCAAGGGGCCTGGCACGTTTTTCCGACCACATGTGCTGCATTTCGGCCACCAGTTTCCGCGCAATCCCGCGCATGGCTTCCCGTCCCAGCGGATTGAAGACGATGATCCGCTTGAGCCGCGACAGGAACTCCGGCGTGAAGACCGGTCGCTCCGCCTTGGTGTGCCGGATCTGCGCCAGTACGTCCTTCATCCGCTCGCGGATCTCGTCCGGACCCTTGCCCTGCTCCACCATCTCGGCCATCATCCGCTGTCCCACGTTCGTCGTCAGGATGAAAATCGACTTGCTGGCGTACGCTTTCACGCCGCGCTGGTCGCAGAGCCAGCCCTCGTCGAACAGGTTCAGGAATGGTTGCAACACGTCGGGGTGCGCCTTGTCGGCCTCGTCGAGGAGGAAGACGCAATAAGGATCGGCGTTCAGGTCATTGACCAGCCGGCCACCCTGGTCATGGCCCACATAACCGGGAGGCACGCCGATGATGGTCGCCACGCTGTGCGACTCGACGCAGTTGCCCAGTGTGTAGGTCTTCAGCCGTTTGGACGTCGAGTAGAATCGGGCCAGGGCCTTGCCCATCTCCGTCTTGCCCGTCCCGGTCGCGCCCAGAAAGAGCATGACGCTGGCCGGCTTGCTCGCATCGGTCAGGCCAGCCTTGATGAGGCCCAGTTCGATGGCCACCTCGCGGACAGCATGATCTTGACCGAAGATCACCTCGCGCAGGCTCTGTTCGTAGTCGGATCGCTCGGCGATGCCGCGCAGCGTCTCCTGCGGTACACCGCTGACCTGGGAGACGGCACGGATGACGTCTTCGGCCGTCACATGGTTTCGCTCGCTTTGCTGTTCGTCGCGTTCGTAATCGACCTCCTCGCAGACGTGATGGAGGATCTTCAGCGCCTTGGCCGGCAATTGATCGTTGAGGATGTAATTGGCGGAGAGCAGCACCGCCTGCCTCAGGGCCTCGTCGTCGATCGAAAGGTGGAAGCGCTCCATCAGTCCAAGGGCGTAGTGGTGAAGGAGCTTCAGAGCCACATCCGGATCAGGTTCCTCGACTTCCACGCGGGTGAAGAACTCGGCGAAGTCAAGATCGTCGGAGGCAAGGTCCTCGTACTCGCGCGGGGTAAGCAAGGCGATGAATTGACAACGGGTCTGGGCCAGGGCGGTTAGCAGCAAGGGCTTGTTGGTCGTACCCCGCTCACTGCGGAGCAAGGCGGAAAACCCGTCCAGACAGACGATCAACTCGGGCTGGCCGCACACGCAGTTGAGCAAGGCGACGAGCCGATTACGGCTCTCGTCGGGAGGGAAGTGCCGGCAATCCACGCTGAGAAAGCGTCTCTTGGCCAGGAAGGGAATCCGGCCGGTCACCGCGCGACGCGCCAGTTCGGCGACGATGGTGGTCTTGCCCACGCCGCGTTCGCCGGTCAGCAGGACATGATTGCTTCTCCGGCGGTGCAACAGCCGGGCCAGCGAGTCGAAGAGGCGATCGTACATCGACTCGCCATCGAAGGGCATGTCTGCCGGCAGATCGGCGGTTCGGGCGCGGTGGGTCAAGTCTTCCGAGGGGGCCAGTTCCGGCGGGAGGCGGAGCGGTACATCGCCTGCGTCCGCTTCTTGCTTGTCACGCTCGGTTTCTCTGGTGCCTGGGTCGTCTTCGTTCTTCTCCGTCCCTGAACTGGGCTTCGCCGTTACTTCGCGCGGCGCGTCCGCGACAACGGCGCTGGCAAGCTGCTGAAGGAGCGATGCCGCGAGGTCAAGATCGAGGGCGATCAGTTCGCGCCGTTCCTGGTCGTCGAGATAGATAAGGGAGAATCGCAACAGGGTCTCCAGCGCTCCGGCAAGAGGGCCGCCGTCGTTCAGGGCAGGCTCAAAGGCATCGAGAGCCAGCAGGGCCTGCGGGGTGAAGGATTCACGACGACGTTTTGCTCCGGGGTTGGCAGGCTGAGGCAGGCCATCAGAAACGGCATCGAGAACATCGTCGAGCGAGTAGCCCGGACGCAGCGCGCGGGACAACGTCGCAACCAGGCGGTGATCGGCCTGTCGAATGGCGCTGGCGAGGAAGTCGCTCGGACGGAGCAGACCAGACGCCTGCTCTGCGGCCGCGGTGAGGACCTCGCGCACGCGCTGGTCCGTCACCAGATGCGGCGAGAAGAAGTCATGGTGAAACAGCATGAGCTGCCCCTTTGCCCTGACAGCCTCCGTAGCAATAGGTCTTCTTCAGAGAGGCCATCTCAGGACCAATTCGCTGGTCTTGAAACAGGTGGAACGTATCACCGTTCTATCGCAAGGGAAAGAAAAAGCGAGAGTCGCTTGACGGGGCTGGAAAAGCGGCTACGATGCATCAGCCTTCATTTTCCGCTTGGGAAGTCCATCCAGCAGGGTCCCAAGAGTCTGATGCCCAAATCAAGGGCGGATTGCTCCAGTTCACCATCGTCGCGGAATGGTGAAGTGCTGAGCCAAACGCAGGTGCGAATGACCGCCGTGGAGCCTGACACGACGATGTCCAAGCGGAAGAAGTCGAAAAACCGACAGAAGAAAGCCGGCCAACTCGCCCAGCCCATCGCAGCGAAACAGGCGGCTAAGGTTCTCTACGATCGTGCCCGCAAACTCGCCGTGGACGGCAAGCACGACGAGGCACGGCTCGCTTACGAGCAGGCCGAACTGACGGCCACTGAGGTGCCATTCAAGGCCCTGGTGCGGAATGATCTCGCTGTCCTTGATGTCCTCGCTGGCAAACTCGAGCGCGGAAGTCAGGGTTTCGAGGAAGCCCTGGCTCTTGACAAAACATGCGAACTCGCCCGGCAGAATCTCGGTCTGCTCCAGGCAGATTCCGCTCCTGCGCCACACTCGCGCGAGGAAGCGCCACCCGCTCCTGTCACCGAACCAGTCGCACCCGCCCGGCCTATCAAGGTCGCCATCCTCAGCTTTCTGTTCAACTGGCCCTCCACCGGTGGCGGTAACATCCACACTGCCGAACTGGCCCTTTTCCTCGGCCGCGCCGGTTACGACATTCGCCACTTCCATGCCTGCTTCCCGCCCTGGGCCATCGGCAACGTCCAGGGCACGCCCTTCCCCAGCCACGCCCTGCAGTTCGACGAGGCGAGTTGGAAACTGCCCGTCATTCAGGAACGATATCGCCAGGCCGTCGATGCCTTCGCCCCCGATTACGTCCTCATCACCGATTGCTGGAACCTCAAGCCGCACCTCGCGAAGGCGCTGCGCGGCTATCCGGTCCTGCTGCGTTTCCAGGCGCTGGAATGCCTCTGCCCGCTCAACAATGTCCGCCTGCTCTCTCTCGGGGACGGTCGCTGGAGCCAATGTCCCCGCAACCAGCTTGCCACGCCGAAGGACTGCGCCGACTGTCTCCGGCAGCGCGGCAACTACTCCGGATCGCTGCACCAGGCCGAACGCGCTCTCGCGGGCGTCGGCACTTCCGAGTATCATGCGATCCTGTGCGAGGCCCTGCGAGAGTCCGAGGCGGTGCTGGTACTCAACCCGCTGACGGAGGCGATGCTCAGTCCCTATGCCTCGCGCGTGAAGGTGGCCCCCTGGGGCATGGACAGCGCTCGCTTTCCCTGGACGCCGGGTGGCGAATGCCCACCAGACAGGCCGCGGAAAGTCATCTTCCAGGCAGGACTCGTGGATGAGGCGATGAAGGGCTTCGCTGTCCTGCACGCCGCTTGCGGCCGGTTGTGGCAGAAGCGGCAGGACTTCGAGCTGGTCATTACCGGCGACCCTCCTGGCCAGGTCGATGCCTTCACGCGTTTCGTGGGCTGGGCGTCGCAGGGGGAATTGCCACGGCACTATCGCGCGTCCGACATTGTGGTGGTGCCGACCGTGGCCCAGGAGGGGTTGAGCCGCACGTCCGTCGAGGCGATGGCATCGGGCCGGCCCGTCGTTGCCAGCCGGATCGGCGGGCTACCAGCAACGGTTGCCGATGGCGCTACCGGCCTGTTGTGCGAACCGGGAGATGAGGCCGACCTCGCTCACAAGTTGGAAACCCTTCTGAACGATGCCGAACTGCGGCGCCGGATGGGACTGGCGGGACGGCGCCGGTTCGAGGAAGAGTTCGCCTGGCCCGTGGTCATTGACCGCCACTATCGGCCCCTGTTCTGCCGGCATCGCGTCTCCTGAATCCTGGGTGAGCCTCATGACCCTTCAGCGGGTTGCCCTGATCTACGACGACACGGCCCGTCCGGAGACGACCGGCACCTACTGCCGTCGCGCCCTGGAAGCGCTGGGACAGGTCGCGCATTTCTTGCCGTCCCAGGCGGAGCAAATCCCGCGCGAGGGGTTCGACCTGTATTTGCAAATCGACGACGGTCTGGAATCCCGGCTACCCGCTGCCTTGAGGCCCTGCGCCTGGTGGGCCATTGACACGCATCTCAACTTCGACTGGTGTTTGACCAAGGCCCGCGATTTCGATTTCGTCTTCGCCGCCCAGCGCGACGGCGCCGAACGACTGCGCCGCGAAGGGATCGCCTCCGCCACCTGGTTGCCTCTGGCCTGCGACCCCGACATCCACCGCAAGCACGACGTCCCCAAGACAACCGACGTCTGCTTTGTCGGCAACGTTTTTCCCGGTGAGCGAGCCGACCTTCTGCGGCAGTTGCAGGAGCGATTTCCCGGCACGTTCATCGGCAAGCTGTATTTCGAGGAGATGGCACGCGCGTACTCGGCCTCGCGGATCGTCTTTAACCGAAGTGTGCGCAACGACGTCAACATGCGCGTCTTCGAGGCGCTGGCGTGCGGCTCGCTCCTGGTGACCAATGACCTCAGCGACAACGGCCAGGCTCGTCTGTTCCGCGACGGCGTCCATCTGGCGACCTACGGTACGGTCGCGGAACTGCTCGACAAGGTCCGCTTCTATTTGGATCGCGAACCGGCGCGGCAGCGAGTCGAGACAGCGGGACGGGAAGAAGTGCTGGCCCGGCATACCTACCGCCATCGCATGGAGGCGCTCCTGGTCGCCGTCGCGAAGGGGCCGCGCAAGGTGACGCCAACACCGTCCATACCAGCGCCCATTCCGGCTGAGCCATCCCGAGCCGAGAGCGATCCGCGCGATGGGTCCTACTTCGACTTTGCTCGCCCGGAGCTGCTGGCCCTGGTCTCGCTTACGGCCCGCAAGGTGCTGGACATCGGCTGTGGTGCCGGCCGGCTCGGCGAGGCGATCAAGGCGCGGCAGCCCGCCGAAGTAACGGGCATGGAGTTCGACGAAGGCGCCGCCCGATCGGCCCGACAACGGCTGGATCGGGTGATTGCCGGCGACGTCGAGGAAATGCAGCCGGACTTTGCCCCAAATACGTTCGATGCCGTTGTCTGCGGCGATGTCCTCGAGCATCTGCGCCATCCGGGACAGCTTCTCTCCCGAGTGCGCGACTGGCTTCGGCCGGAGGGCCAGCTTATCGCCAGCATCCCCAACGCTCGCCATCACAGCGTCGTCAATTCTCTGCTGGCGGGCAACTGGACCTATGAGGCCGCCGGCCTGCTGGATCAGACCCACTTGCAGTTCTTCACCCGGCGCGGCATCGAGGACCTGTTCCACCTGGCCGGCTTCCACATTCGCCGCTGGCAGGTGATACCCGGCCCCGGTTATGAGGAATGGAACCAACGCGGACGTCCAGGCGAGGTCCGCGCCGGCCGGCTCCACGTCGGCGGGCTTCCCGTGGAAGAGGCCGAGGCGTTTTACGTCTATCAGTATCTCGTCATCGCCGAGCCAGCCCGGCCGACCAAATCAGAGTCGGCGGTGCCGATCCCTCCTCTCCGGCAGAGCATGGCAAGCAGCCAGGTACCGTCCGTTCCGGGACGAGCGCGCGGGCCAATGCGGTTCACGCAAGATTTCATCCGGGACTTCGAGCAGTTCGATTTCTTCGGGACCCCATTCGCCTTCGCTCGCTTCGCGGACGGCGAGCGGGCGATCTGCATGGGGGAGCCGATCGTCGTCCCCCGCGATGGTTGGGCCTACCGGGGCGGCCCTTCTCGGTTCGCCGACGACCTCAATGCCTCCCTCACCTGCACCGACCCGGACTTCTACTATGGCATCTCGGACGGCTGCTGCGACCTGCCGGCGCGCGACTGGTACTTGCAGCGGCTGCGCGTACCGATGGAGCAGGTCACGTTCTCCAACATCTTCGTCAACTGGAACTATCGCCGCTTCCGGCAGTTCGATCTGCGGGGGACGGCGATCGTCGCCAGTCGAGGCGGCGACTTCACGGTCCCCGAGGACGTGCTGTCGCAATCGTTCGACATCGACGGGCTCGTTGCTCAACTCCTGAGCGTGGATCGCCCCATCCTGGTTGCCGCCGGGCCGGCTTCCGAGATCATCATCCACAAATACTGGCAGCGAGCGACGCGAAAACAGACAATCGTTGACGTCGGCTCATCGATCGATGAATGGACCAAGGGCGTCAAGACCCGGCCCTATCAGCAATCGGGAACACGGACGGCGGAGCTGGTCTGCCGCTGGTAAGCGAATCCCTGGCCTCTCTCCGGCTGGTGTCGCATGAGTGGGATCACGGTCATCCTGACTGCCTATCGACGCCCGGCGCTCCTGCGGCCGCAGTGGGAGGCGATCCGCGCCCAGGGCGTTCCGGCGCACACCGTCTGGCTCTGGGCCAATGAGCCGGACCCGCAGATGCGCGCCGAGATCGCGGCGCTGCGTCTGGACCGGTCGCTCGTCTGCAGCGATAACGCCGGCGTGCATGCCCGGTTTGCTCTCGCCCTGACTGCCCCCACGGAGTTCGTGGCCGTCTTCGACGACGATGCCCTGCCGGGCCCAAACTGGCTGGCCAACTGCCTGCGCGTGATGGATCGGACGCCCGGCATCCTGGGGGCGGCCGGCGTGCGGATTCAGGGTGATGGCTACCAGCAGCGGACCATGCACGGCTGGCATGCGCCGACAACCGAGACCGTCGAGGTCGATCTGGTCGGCCACGCCTGGTTCCTGCGGACGGAGTGGATTCGTTACCTGTTCGCGGCCCCGGCCGTCGTTGGCATCAACGGCGAGGACATCGAGTTGGCCGCTCGCGCCTGGCGCCTGGCCGGCATCCGCTGCTACTCGCCGCCCCACCCAATCGAGGACCGAAGCGTTTGGGGTTCTCTACGCGGCGTGGAACTGGGCAGCGACGCCGTTGCCATGTCTCGCCGCCCCTCGCACCTGGAGGAACGCGATCGGGTGGTGCGTGCCGAGATGGCCTCGGGATGGAAGCCGCTGCACCTCCGAAGCCAACCGTCCATCCAGGATCACCTACCTTCTCTCTCCGCTCCTGCAGGGCAACCTATTCCGGTCAGGCCGCCGGCCGCACGGCAGCGGGAAGACAATCGCGGCGAATGGTCCGCGCTGCTGGCCCTGGTCCCATCGTCCGCCCGCCGCATCCTGGAGATCGGTTGTGGGGACGGGCAATTCGCCGCCACCCTGAAAGCCCGGCAGAACTCCTGGGTACTGGGAGTGGAGCCGCTATCGCGTCTCCCTGCGGCGGCCCGGCAGCATCTCGACGAGGTCCTCGAATGCAAGGTGGAAACGAGCGCGGGTCGGCTGCCGAAAGAACCCTTTGACTGCGTCGTGTGCCGGCGGCCGGAGCTTCTGCGCGATCCCGAGCGCTTGCTGCGCGAGTCCCGGAACTGGCTCGCGCCAGGCGCGAAGCTGGTGGCGCGCTTCCCCAATGTGCGGCATCACGCCCTGGTCGGCGCTCTGCTGGATGGGAGCTGGGGCTTCGAGCCAGCCGGGACCGTGGGGCGCGATCATGTCCGCTTCTTCACTCGCCGCGAGATCGAGAAGCTGTTCTACCGCGCCGGTTTCGCTGTCGAGGCGCTGCAGGCCGTTCCCGGACCCGGCTACCAGGCATGGGTCGATCAGGGACGCCTCGGTGAAGTGCGTGCCGGCTCATTCCACACATCCGGCATGTCCTCCGAGGAGGCGGAGGAGTTCTACGCCTCCCACTACCTCGTCAGCGCTGTCCCGGCGGCAATCCACGACCACGGCCTGACCTCGATCGTCATCATCACCTACAACCAAATTGAATACACGCGGATTTGCGTGGAGAGCATCCGCCTGCGCACGGACGAGCCTTATGAGCTGATCTTTGTGGACAATGCTTCTTCCGATGGCACGGGCGACTATCTGCGCTCGCTTCCCAGCGCTCGAATCATCTCAAACTCGGAGAACCGAGGTTTCCCGGCAGCGGCAAACCAGGGGATGCAGGCGGCGACCGGCAAGCAAGTACTGCTGCTGAACAACGACACGCTGGCGACCACGGGCTGGCTGGGGCGGATGCTGCGTGCCTTGCACAGCGACACCCGGATCGGCCTGGTCGGTCCCTGTTCCAATTGCGTCAGCGGCGAGCAGCAAGTGCCGGCCGGCTACACCGACCTGGCGGAGCTGGACGGCTTCGCCTGGGACTGGGGCAAGGCCCGCCAGGGGGTGCTGGAAGACACGAATCGGCTGGTGGGGTTCTGCCTGCTCATCCGCCGCGAAGTGATGGACCGGGTCGGTCTGATGGACGAACGCTTCGGGACCGGCTGCTTCGAGGACGACGACTATTGCCTGCGGGTTATCAAGGCAGGTTACCGGGCGGTGATCGCCCGCGAGTCCTTCGTGCATCACTTTGGCGGGCGGACGTTCGCGGGCAGCGGAGTCGATCTCGCGGGTTTGATGCGCCGCAATCAGCAGGTCTTCAATGACAAATGGCGCGACGAGGAAGGACACAGTCCCGCCCCGTCCCCCGTTGAGGAAAAGGCAAAGTCATCGCCGCGTTACCGGCTGGAGGCCGTGCCAGATGGTCCCGGTCTGCGGTTGGTGCGTGACGACCTGCTGCTGTCGATGTGCATGATCGCCCGCGACAATTCGCGTACGCTCGGGCCGGCCCTGGAGAGCATCCGCCCGCATGTCGATGAGATGGTGGTCGCCGACACCGGCTCAAAAGATGACACGCCCGAGATCGCTCGTCGGCTCGGTGCCCGCGTCGTGTACTTCCCCTGGTGCGATGACTTCTCTGCCGCCCGCAACGAGAGTTTTCGTCATGCTCGGGGACGATGGATCTTCTGGATGGACTCGGACGACGTCATCTCCGAGGACAATGGCCGCCAGCTCCGCGAGCTGGCGCTGCGGACCCCGGCTGATTCACCAGTGATGGGTTATGTGGTCTCGGTCCACTGTCCCAGCAACAACGCCAGCGATCCGGAAGGCTTCACGCGCGTGACCCACATCAAGCTGGTGCGGAACCTGCCGCACCTGCGCTTCGATCACCGCATCCACGAGCAGATCTTGCCCGCGATCGACAAGGCCGGCGGCCAGGTGGTGCATACGAACCTGTTCGTGACCCACTCGGGATACGACACTTCTCCCGAGGGGCAGAAGCGGAAGATTGAACGCGACCTGCGTTTGCTGCATCTGGAACTGTCCGAACGGCCGCAGCATCCCTTTACCCTGTTCAACCTGGGGATGACCTACACCGACATCGGCCGCTATCCGGAGGCCATCACTTACCTGGAGCGCTGCCTGGCCTACTCCCACGAGAGAAGCTCGCACGTTCGCAAGACTCACTCGCTGTTGTCGTTCTGTCACGGGAGCGTGGGGAACGAGGATCGCGCCTGGGAGACCTGCGAGCGCGGGCTGGGCATCTTTCCGCTCGATGCCGAGTTGCGTTTCCGCAAGGGTGTGCTGCTTCACAATCGGAAGCGGCTGGACGAAGCGGCCGCGGCCTTTCGGGACTTGCTCGAACACCCAGAGGCCGACCATTACACGAGCGTCAACGTGGGCGTGACGAGCCACCTCGCCCGTCACAACCTGGCGCTGGTCTACGCGGACAAGGGAGACTTCGGCCGGGCGGAAGAGGAGTTACGACGAGTGACGCGGGAGCAGCCACGCTTTCGTCCGGGCTGGATGGCTCTGGGAGAGCTTCTTCTGCGGCAGGGGAAGCTGGTTGAAGCAGGTAGCCTGGCAGACCAGATGCTGAGCAGTCCGGCGACAGGCGCCGAGGGCCGGCTCCTGCGAGGTCAACTGGCGCTGGCACGAGGTCAGAAAGGCGAGGCGCGGCAGGAGTTCGAGCGTGCGGCGTCGGAACATCCCGGCGACGCCGAAATCCTGGGGATCCTGTGCCGATTCCTGTTCGAGCATGTGGGGGTCGCCGAAGCCGAGAGTGCGCTCATGGCGTTGATTCGCTGCTCCCCTGAAGATGCCGCAGCGCGTCACAACCTGGGGACGGTCTACCGAGAGACGGGAAGACCGGCTCAGGCAATCGAAGAATATCGCGAGTCCTTGCGGTTGCGTCCCTCCTCTCCGGCCACACAGAGCCAGTTGGGGCTGGCGCTAGAAGCTGTGGGACGGCGGGAGGAGGCAGTGTCAGCCTGGCGCGAGGCGATCAGGCAGGAACCCGGCAATCGAGTGGCACGGGAGGGTCTACAGCGAGTCGGGCTTGCACCGTAGTTGACCATGATCTCAGCCGAGCTGCTGCGTCGCTTGCGTAACGACCTGCCGATGCCGGTGACGATTGCGGCGTTGGGCAGGGAGGGTCCGCCGTCGAAAATGTCGGAAGGGTACTACCGCTTTATCTGCCCTCACTGCGGCGAGATGCGGGCTACCGTCAACCCAAGGAACAACCTGGCCCAGTGCTTTACCTGTAAGAGAAACCTGAACAACATCGACTTGCTGGTGCTGCTGGACTACGACTTCGTGGCGGCGGTGGGCCTGCTGGAACGCTGGCTCAACGCCTACCAGGG
>JBBSDR010000061.1:0-12365 GCA_038240465.1 Gemmatales bacterium | reverse complement strand
GTTGTTCTTTCTAGCCAACGAACTGCTTCACCTGCCGGACGAGCCGGCAGGGGTCGTGGAGGTGGAGCGGAGGTTCACCCAACTAGCTGACGAACTGCTTCACCTGCCGGACGAGCCGGCAGGGGTCGAGGAAGCAGAGCGTGTCAAAAGGATGGGGCGTTTCCGCATGTACTTCTCAGGAGACGGGCGGAGTCTCTCCGGGGAGATGCTCCGGCTCCGTTCAACAGGAGAGCGTCCTCGATGTCCTCACCTATCCACGATCCCGAAGAACTGACCCCGGACGTCCGCACCCGCCATGAGCAGCTCATCGGCCGGTTCGAGACGGCCTGGCGGCGCGGCGAGTGTCCCACCATCGATGCCTTCCTGCCGGCCGAGGCGGCGGAACGCGCGACGGTGCTGGTTGAACTGGTCCACGCCGATCTGGAGTTTCGCCTGAAAGCCGGCGAACCTGTCCGGGTGGAAACCTACCTGGAGCGCTATCCGGAAGTGGCCGAGGATCCTGAGGCTGTCCTTCAGTTGATCGGCACCGAGTACGATCTCCGCCGTCGCTGCGAACCGGCGCTGATGCCCGAGGAGTACCAGCGCCGCTTTCCCCGCTACGCTGTCCCGCTCATCCAGGCATTGGCTCGGCCGGCTTCCCCAACGGGGCCAGACCTTCATGATCGCGAGACCCGAATCGACACCACCAAACTTGAGAAAGCGACTCCCCTTGTGGCTTCCTCCCAGGACTACCAGGAGCGGTTCGACTTTCTGGACCCTCCTCAAGGCCCGGAAGAACTGGGGCGGCTGGGGCCGTACCGCGTGTTAAAGGTGCTGGGCATCGGCGCCATGGGTGTCGTCTTTCAGGCTGAGGACTTGCAGTTGCGGCGTCCGGTCGCCCTGAAGGTCATGCGGCCGAGCCTGGCCCGGAATGCCGCTTGCCGGCACCGCTTCCTGCGCGAAGCCTGGGCGACCGCGGCTATCAGCCACGATAACATCGTCGCTATTCACCAGGTGGGCGAGTACGAAGGCATCCCGTTCCTCATCATGCCGCTCTTGCAGGGCGAAAGCCTGGAAGCCCGTCTCCAGCGCGAAGACCGGCTGTCCCTGGGCGAGGTGCTGTGCCTCGGCCGGCAGATTGCCTCGGGCCTGGCGGCCGCCCACAGGCAGGGCCTGATCCACCGCGACATCAAGCCGGCCAATCTCTGGCTGGAATCCGGGCCGGGTGAACCGGGAACGTCTGCCGCCCCGTCGCGCGTCAAGATCCTGGACTTCGGCCTGGTGTATGGGGATGCCAACAGCGTTTACGAGACGCTGCTGGGAGTGCTGGTGGGGACGCCGGCTTACATGGCCCCCGAACAGGCGGAAGGCCCAGTCGTCGATGCCCGCGCCGACCTGTTCAGCCTCGGCTGTGTCCTGTATCGGATGACAACGGGACGCCCTCCGTTCGAGGGAGCGAGCGTCCTTCAGGTGTTGCACAAGCTTGCCAACTCCGAGCCGTTGCCGGCGCACGAGGTTAGCCCGGAAGTGCCGGCAGAGGTGGGCAAGTTCATCCAGTGCATGTTGTCGAAGAAGCCGGAGGACCGTCCCGTATCGGCGGACGTCGTGGTCCGGGTGCTGGAGACGTTGCAGCAGAAGCACGCGCCGGGTCCCCTTGACATTGTTGTTCCCTCCGACAAGAAGGCGCAGACGCCGGACACGGTTACGGGTCCGATGGGAGGCAAGGCCGTCAGGTCTCGCTGGACCATCCGCCGCAATGCCAGTATGGCGGCAGCGGTGATGCTGCTCCTCGTTGGCGGCCTGGTAGCGGCGATCTGCCTTGGTGGCGCGGGAGGGGAGAAGCTGGAGAATCAACCGCCGAAGGAGGACGACCGGCCTCCTGTTCCTCCACCACCGCCAATCGAGACCGGGAAGCCCCTGGAGCCGACCGCCTATGTGGCCCGCCCGGCCGTAATCAAGGGACTCCGGTCCTGGCTGCTGAACACCAGCGAGAAAGAACTGCCGGTCGAGGAATTGTGCTTGCTCGGTGACGAGATCCTGGCGATAAAGATCGGCCGAGACCGCTGGGTTCACTGGGATTTCAGCAAAAGCGAGCTTGTCCCCGCCCCGCTGGGAGGCTCTTATGCTGCCATGTCGGCGGACAGGAAACACGCGGCGGTGGTGGACGGCTCAATCGTCAAGCTCTTCAAGGAAGGCAAGGCGACGTACACGCTGAAAGGACACCACAAGCAAATTCGCGAGGTGCAATTCTCGCCCGACGGCTCCCATCTGGCCACGGTGGGCTCCGAAGGCATTGTCTTCTTCTGGAACACGGAGAGCGGAAACAGGGTGGGTATGTGCGAACTCGTGAACGACAACATTGTCCTCTATCATTGGACGAACGATGGGAAGACCCTGGCCGTTCGTGTTACCACCGCTCCGCTCGCGGGGGTCGGCTTGATCGATTTCCGCAAATCGACGAACCCCAGGATCATTCCCGTGCCTGGTGCCATCAGTTGGGCGGTCCTGTCTCCCGACGAGCGGTTGCTCGCTGCCGCGTGCTCAGATAAGCGGGTTCACCTGTTCGACGTCAAATCAGCGAAGGAGCTTCACATCCTCGAGACGCAGGCGTCGTCGAACTTCTCCAAACTGGCCTGGTCTCATGACAACAAGTTGCTCGCCTTCGCCGGCGTGAAGCAGAATATCCTCCTGTACGACCTGAGCGGCAAGCAACCAGCACTGGAGGCCGAGCTCCTCGGACACGATCGCCTCCCCCTCACCTTGGTGTTTGCCCCGGACGGCCAGACCCTCATTTCCAGCAGCGAGGACGGCTCCGTTCGATTCTGGGACCTGAAGCGTAAGCAGCAGCGAGGTAGCCTGCTAATCCTGGACGGGGGCAAGTGGCTTGCAGTTAGCGCCGAGGGACACTACCGGTGTTCCAGGGGGTGTGAGGAGTCTCTGTTCTACAAGGTGGCCAACGAGACAGGAGTCGAGCCTGAAATGAAGGCAGACGTGTTCCAGAAACGCTTTGGCTGGAAAAACGAGACTGATTACGTCCGCCTACTCGATTACGACGCTTACCGAAAAGGCAAAGGGGTCAAACCCCGAACGCCCGAACGCACAAGGTCGCGGTCTTGCGGCAGGCAGCAGGACGACTGTCCGTAATCTCGGCGTGGCGCGCTTGCGCGGGTTTCGATAGATGTGCTACTGTCCGGCGGGACCGTTGATGCGCTGCTCCAACTCGGCCAAAACGGCCAGCACGTCATCGAAGCCGAGAGGCTCGGAGAGGTACATGTCCCTCATGGCCTGGGAGTCGCGCCGAAGCGCCGGCAAGGGTTCGCCCGGCGGAACTAGCCGGAACGTCCCCGGCTTCGCGAGATCGTACATGGCCCACGAACTGCCGAAGAACTGTGCCATCCATCCGACGACCCGATCTCGGAGGGCATGCTGATCGATGGCGCCCCTCCCAATGGGATGCTGCGCGAGCGCTGCCGTATCGGCGTAGTGCCGTGATAAAGAAAAGGGGTCAAACCCCGATCCAAATTGTTTGACCATTTCAGTTTCCTGGTTCCCCCAGTTCAGTCGAACAGGCTCCGCTGCTCCAGCCCGTCAGATTCGGCTTGCCGCCTCCGCGGACGGCCAAGCGGCCGCAGCGACTGACCCACCCCGAGCCGACTCGCCGTCGTCTCGGCCCAGCCCTCCCGACCAAATGGCCGATTCCGCTTGATACTCCGCCGGATCGCCTCCAACTCCGACTCGCTCTCTGCGGCGTTGACCCGCTCCACCCTTTCCTCCGGGACGGGAACTGGCCACTCGCTGAGCAGGCCCGTGGCTCGCAGCCCGTGGACGCGGTCCCACAGGCTGCCCCACTCCCATTCCTCCGCCCGCTCCGCCAATCCGGCCCGCAAGGCGTTCCGCTCCACATAGCGGACCAGCGTGTAGAAGTGGTCGTCCTGCTCTACCGGGAACGATTTGAACCGGCCCTGGTCTCCCGTGCCGACGTTGTGGTCGTGGGCATGCCAGCGCTGCGTATGTGTCTGGCTCAGCCAGCCGATGAAACGCGACAGATCCTCGCCCCGCTCCGGCCACAGCACGAGGTGCCAATGGTTGGGCATCAGGCAGAAGGCCAAGACGCGCATCGGCACCTCTATCTTCGCCTCGGCCAGCACACGCAGCCAGGGGTGATCGGCGACAATTAACCTTTCCCTTCGTGTTGCCTCACCGAGAATAAGGAAGCGGAAGAAACCGACTCCCTCAAGAACTCGGGCGCCACGACAGCGGGCGCACCTGCTCCGCGAGGAAGGCGCGGCAGCGCGGACAATTCGCGCCGCCTCGGACCTTGAGGTGAGCAAACGGCGTCACTCGCCGACGTACGGCAACAGGCTCATGAAGCGAGCCCGCTTGACGGCGTCCTTGACGGCGCGCTGATACGCGGCGCAGTTGCCGCTGCGCTTGCGGCTGAACATCTTGCCCTGGCTGGTGCAGAGCTTCTTCAGCGTCTGGACGTCCTTGTAATCGACGAAAGCCGGCCGGGGACAGCCTTCCTTGGTGCAAAAGCGGCAACGATTCTTACGGCCGCGTCCGAGTTTTTTCCGTACCATCGGCGGAGTAGTTCCTTGGTTGAATGTACCGTCCACAATCCGGGAAAGGTTCACTTTAGGAAGCACAGCCGCTCGCGTCAATCGTGCCGTGCCGATTCAGGCGATGATCTCCCGGATCGGCTTGCCGTGGTCGATGTCGAGCCGCTTGCGCCCCGGCACCTCCAGCTTGCGCGAATCCAGGCCGAGCTGATGCAGGATCGTCGCGTGGATGTCGGTCACATAATGGCGATTCTCGACGGCATGAAACCCCAGCTCGTCCGTGGCGCCGTGAGCGATACCGCCCTTGATGCCGCCGCCGGCCAGCCAGACCGAGAAGCCGTAAATGTGATGGTCCCGGCCATCGGCACCCTGAGAGCCAGGCGTGCGGCCGAACTCGCTGGCGAACAGCACGATCGTCTCATCAAGCAGGCCACGGCGCTTGAGGTCCTTCAACAGCCCCGCGATCGGTTTATCCACCTGCTTGGCGTTGTTGCCGTGGTTGGCGCGGAGTCCGCCGTGAGCGTCCCAGGCACCCGCGCCGCCGGCGCCGTGCTGGACCTGGATAAAGCGCACGCCGCGCTCGACGAATCGCCGGGCCGCCAATAGCTGCATGCCGAAGCCGTTCGTTGCCGGATCGTCCAGGCCATAGAGACGCTTCGTCGCCTCCGTCTCGTCGTCGAACTTCATCACCTGAGGAATCGAGGTCTGCATGCGGAAGGCCAGCTCATACGCCTTGATGCGCGCCTGCAAGGCGGGATCGTCCGGATACTCGACGGCACGCAGACGGTTGAGCCGGCCCGTGAGGTTGAAGCCGGCACGCTGCTCGGCCGTGCTGAGGTCCTTTTCCGGCTTGCCGTGATCAAGCGGGTTGGCCGGATCGATGCGGATCGGCACGGCATCGTGTTCCGGGCCGAGATAGAAGCCGTCCTTCGCGTTCCAGTATTCTCGCTTGCCCATCGAGATGAATTGCGGCAAGTTGTCGTTCAGCGTTCCCAGGCCATAGTGGACCCAGGCGCCGAGGGTGGGGAACTCGCCATCGAGCATGTGCCGGCCCGAGTGGAACTGAGTCTGGGCGCCGTGGTTGTCGTCGGTCGTGACCATCGAGCGGACGACGGCGACATCGTCGATGCACTCGCCAAGGTGCGGGAACCAGTCGCTGATCTCGATGCCGCTCTGGCCGCGCTTCTTGTAGCCGACCTGCAAGCCGTAGAGCCGATTGCGCTGCTGGCCGTTGGCATCGTTGATGACGACGACGCGAGCGAGTTTCAGTTTCTCGGGGTCCTGCGCGTCCTTGAAGGGCGTCTCGGCAATCGTCTTGCCGGCGTACTTCGTGAGCATCGGCTTGGGGTCGAAGCTCTCCATGTGACTGACGCCGCCATTCATGAAGAGCCAGATGACGCTCTTCGCTTTGGGCAGCAGATGCGGCTTGCCGTCGGGAGGCGACCAGTCAGCAGGCGCGGCGGCGCGAACGATGCCGTCGCGCTGGAGCAGGGCGCCGAGGACAAGGCCGGTGAAGCCCATGCCGAGATCGGCCAGGAAAGTCCGGCGATGCAGGCCGGTGCAGTGAGGATGCAAGGCGGGACTCATCGGTGTGTCCTCTCCTGAAAGCTGTTGGGAAAGGTTGCGGAATAACGGGTTGCCGCTCGCGGCTTAGCGGGGCAGTCCGCTAAGCCGCAAGCGGCAAGAAAGACAGAAGTTATATCGTAACCGTTCGATCAACGGACCGTCACGAAGTCATTGTGATTTAGCAAGGCATGGACGAGGTTCGCTCGCGCACGGAACACTCCATCCGGCTTCTTCTCCCGGGCCGCAAGATCGCTCAGTTCCTTCAGCGCTGCTTCGCATTCTGTCTGTTCCTCGGCTGTCGGCGGATTGCCCAGCACCGTCTCGAACGCAGCACGAACAAACGCACCATCGGCAGCGATGCGGTTCAAGCGGCGGGCGATCTTCTCCGCCGTGGCCAGGGCGAGCTTGCTGTTTTCCAGCGCGAGGGCCTGTTGCGGGACAATGCTCTCCGCGCGACGGTAACACTCGAGGACGCTGGCGTCGTCAAACGTCGAGAGGAACTTGTTGTGGTCGTTGTGCGAGTGGACGAAGTAGAGACTGCGCCGCCGCGTCGTCTCGTCGGTGGCGGCAACCGAGGGCCCGCCGATGACCAGGTCCAGTTCGCCGCTCAGGTGCAGCAGACTGTCGCGGATGACCTGGGCCTCCATCCGCACCGGATTCATGCGCCAGTAGCAGCGGTTCTCGGGATCGGCCGCTGTCGTTGCCGGCGCCGCGCCGGCGCTGGACGAACTCAGGCGGTAGGTGTTCGAGGTGACGATCAGCCGGTGCAGGTGTTTCATGCTCCAGCCATTCTGCACCAGTTCGGCGGCGAGCCAGTCGAGCAGTTCGGGATGTGTCGGCGGGCTTCCCTTGCGGCCAAAGTCGAAGACCGTCGGCACCAGCGGCTTGCCGAGATGGCGAGCCCAGATGTGGTTGACCGCAACACGCGCCGTCAGCGGATGACGGGCATCGGTCATCCAGGCGGCGAGGGCCGAACGACGGCCCGTGCTGGTCGTCGGGAACGGTTTGCCGCGCGACGCCTCGGTTTCAAGGTTGGATTCCAGCGTCTTGAGCGAGCCGCGCAGCGGAGTGTAAGCCTCGCCCGGATTCTCCAGGGCCTTGCTCGCTGCCGTCAGGGCGGTGCGAGCGGCGGCCAGTTTCTTCGCGGCGTCCGGCTTCTTGGCGTCCTGTTCCATCTCGGCGCGCGCGACACTCTCTTCCGCGCCGGCAACTGCTGCCTGCCGTTCGGCGCGGGCGGCCAGCCGCGCCAGTTCCTGAGCGTTCGCCGCCGGGGGTTGCTGGCACCGGGCGCGGTCGGCAGCGGCGCGCGCCTTCAGGGCGAGGGACAGCGACTCCGCCGCGGCAAGGGCCTTCTCGGTAAGCTTCGAGCGGCCCTGTTTCAGGGCTTGCCGGGCGATGGCGACTTGGCGGTCCGCCGCGCGCAGGTGGTTCTCCAGCACCAGAGAACGCAGTCCTGGATTGTGCGACTCCAGCGGCAGCGGCACCGGCCTGATGCCCAGTTCACCCAGCGACAGGACATCCGGCAGGCCCGGCACAATCGGCTTGCTCTTGAGCGGCTGCTTCTCATCGCCGCGGACGAAAAGATAGGTCGGCGTATCGAGGTTGCAGTCGAACACGCGCGGCAGGCCGTCCTTCTCGAAGTCGGTCTCGCCCGCCGCCATGTCCGTGCGGACCTGATAAGGCTCGAAGAAGGCCCGCATCCGGTAGTAGTCGCGCTGCGAAAGCGGGTCGTACTTGTGGTCGTGGCACTTGGCGCAATTCAGTGTCAGGCCGAGCAATCCCTTCGACGTGTGTTCGACCACCTCGTCGAGCCAGCTATTGCGATTGAACTTGAAATAGGAGCGCGCCAGGTAGCCGGTCGCGCGCAGCCGGCTCAGGTCATTGGGGTACAGTTCGTCGGCCGCAAGCATCTCGCGGAGCATCTGATCGTAGCCCGTGTCGGCGTTGAGCGATTCGATGATCCAGTCGCGCCAGTGCCAGATGTGCTTCTGGCTGTTGCGCACTTCGGCGCCGAGTCCCCACCAGTCGCTGTAGCGCCAGACGTCCATCCAGTGCCGGCCCCAGCGTTCGCCGTACTGCTTGCCGGCCAACAGGCGCTCGACCATGTCCTCGTAGGCATCAGGAGAGCGGTCCGCGAGGAAGGCGGCGAGTTCGTCGCGCGTAGGCGGCAAGCCGATCAGGTCGAGATAGACGCGGCGCAGGAGGACCGCCCTGTCAGCGGGGCGCTGGGGCGTCAGGCCGCGTTTCTCGTATTCGGCCGCGATGAAGGCGTCGATGGGATTGGCGATGTCGGATTGGCGATGTCGGATTGCCGGCACGGCGGGACGGCGAATCGCCTTGAAAGCCCAGTGGTCTCTGGGATCGGACTCGGGCTTCTCGTCCGCTGGTCCCGCCGCCCCCTGTTCGATCCAGCGCTTGAGCAGGCCGATCTGGGTTGGATCGAGTGGCTCGCCTGCGCTGTTGGGCGGCGGCATGCGGTCCGCCCCGGTGCTGCTGATCCGCGCGAGCAGCGGACTCTCGGCAATCTTGCCCGGAACGAGAGCGGCCCCGCCGTCGCCGCCCTTCTTCATGAGTGCGACGGTATCCAGACGCAGCCCGCTCTTCTGTTTCAGCGCGCCGTGACAGGCGTAACAGCGCGCGGCGAGGATGGGCTTGACCCCGCGCAGGTAAGCGGCTTGGTCGCCGGCAAACAGGACGCCGCCAGGCATCAACCACAGGATGCAGAGGATCGTGAGCGGCGTATGTCTTGCCATCGGTTGCCTTTTCGAGAAGTCCATCAGTGTCAGTGTGTGGGTGTAACGGGGGGCCGATCCGGGTTGCCCGCTAAGCCGCAAGCGGCAAGAAGGGAAGTTATTTCTCCACGGTCAACAGGATGACCGGACTCGAATAGCCCACCTTCACCACGAAGTTGACCGAGACGTGCGCCATCACCGCAATCGGCACGTCTTCGATCGCCGCCGCGTTCGCCGCCGCCTTCAGGACGATGTGGCCCTTGTTTCCCGTGCCGAGCAGCGTCTTGCTCTTGTCTGCCTCCATCGTCACTCCCGCCGGCAGCGGATTCGCGAAGACCGAGCCAAGGTGGCGCAAAATCACGTCCAGTGACACCCCCTTGTCATAATCGGGCCGGCGAGTGATGGTCACCTCCAGCTTCACCTCTTGACCCGGTTTCAGCTTCACGCGCGCCGGCGTCACCTCCACCTTGAGAATGTCCGAGGGGTCCGTCACCGACACCGTTTGCATCGAGACGTCGAACAGGCCACGGCCGCCGCCGGGGAAATAAATCTCCTGTCGCGGCGTCGATTTCCTGATGAGCGTCAGTTCCTTCTCTGTTCCGGTGCCGATAATCTCGATGTTAACCATGTCGCGCGGCGCGTTCGCGTCGGCCGTCAGCACCAGGACGCCGAGGTTCATCGCGGCGGGGATCGTCAGCGGATTGACGCTCACTCCCCGGGGCAATCCCTTGACGTCAACCTTCACCGCGCCTGTGAAACCGTTGCTCCGCGCCACCTGCACGAACCACGCCATGCTCGTCCCCGGTCCGATCAGCGTCTTGTCCGGATCGCAGCGCAACGAGAAGTCCGGCATCGCCCAGTCGGCCTCCAGATAGTAGACCGCCGTCTCGCCGCCCTTGCTGTTGAGATCGCGAATCCGCACGACATAGTCTCCATCGGCGGGCGGCGCGAACACCAGCCCGGCATCCTTGCCGTTGGCGTCGTCGTTGCTCGCCAGGACCTTGCCGTCCGGCGTCATCACGTCCAGGAATGAATCGAGGCTCGATTGCAGCGGCGTGCCGAATCGCCGCGCCTTCACTTCCAGGCGAATCGGCTTGCCCTTCGTCGCCTTGAAGACGAAGTGATCGAGATCGCGCGGCTGTTGAATGCGGCCACTGATGCCGCACGGCAGAGTCACTCGCGTCGCCGTCTCCGGCGTATCGTTCGGCTCCTGCTCGACAAACTGCGGCAGCGAACTGACGATGAACGCGGTCGAGTTCGTCTTCTGGCCCTTGACGTCGAGCGATAGCGTGTGCAAGCCCTCCTCGCGCGGCGCGGTCAGTGTCACCTTCGACGCCAGCAGTTTCGCCGAGCCGACTGGCTCGACGGCGATCGTCTGCCCGGGATTGGCGGCCATCGGAAAGACATGCGTCACGCTCGGACCGGCAGTCACCATCAGGGCGTAGACCCAGCGCGGATCGCCGTCGTACTTCGAGTCGCGCACCTGGATGCAGTAGTCGCCGGCCTTCGCGAAGGTGTATTGCAGCCAGGGATCGGCGAAGAAGAAGTCATCGTTGGCGGCCAACTCGCGGCCCGTGGCGTCGAAGAGCGTGAGCATCGGATCCGCGTGTTTTTGCAAATCGTGGATGCGATCCTGAATGCGCGCGCACAGCACCTCGAAAGTCAGTGTCTGGCCGGCCTCGGCGTGAAACTTGAAGTAGTCCACGTCCTCGGCCGCCTCAATGAAGCCGTTGACGGTGCAGGGCACGGGAATGGGATTGGCACCGTCGATGGAATTGTTGTTGCCGCTCTCCAGGACCACTGGCGTATCGACAACAACGAGTTGGCCAACGCTGGAAGCGCCGAGCGTCGAGGCCAGGCGGAAATCGCGCACTCCCGGGGCCGCGTCCTGCTCCACCTTGATCTTGAACTTGACGCTGCGAACGGCTTTCGGCGGCGTCGCCGGCATGGGAGGCAAGTCGAGCGCGCTCAGGCCGGTCCCCTCAAACAGCGCCTTGTAGACACCGGCGAGGTTCATCTGGCCGCTGACGGTCACCTCTGTCGTCTTGCCACGCTGCAGCGCCACCGGCGCGACATGGGTAATCATCGGATAGGAGGTCTGGGCCGGGGCGCTGCCACTCAGGAGAAGGGCGAGGAGGAAAACGGCAAGGGGATGGCGGAGGAGCATGGCGGGGTTCCGGGAGGCAGGGTTGACCAGCTCCTCTCATTATCCGCCAGTCTCCTCCGCGATTCAACGGTGCAGAAGTTGAAAGTCCGGGGCCGGACGCAACAGACGATAGTGCGATCGCTCCAGGTTCAACAGTTCATCGCGGGTCGCGGTCACCATCTGATAGTACGCTGCCTCCACCGGCTCGACGTCGAAGGACTCATCGCCATCCCACGCTGTCAGGGGAGCATCCGGCTTCCAGCGCACGACCGCCGGCAACAACAATCCGTCGAGGATACAGCGTAAGGTCATCACTCGCTCCTGATTGAGATCACGGGGCGATCCACTATCAGAGACTACATCGCCCAGAAACGCGGAAACAGCTTGGTAGCGAAAAAGAATCGTCCGAACTGATCGTCAGTTCAGGTCTTGGAGCGCCAACGATCCGCTTCGCTGACTGTTATATCTTTGTCGCTCCTTGTCCGCGAAGCGGGAAAGCCCCGGCCGTTTGCTTGACTTTGTTCGGGTTCGCTTGATAGCCTCGATAGGAGAGGCGCCTCTCGACCGCATCTTCACCAGGAAAACTTCCATGTCTCGACACACGCTCATTCTGGCCGTGCTGACTCTGACGGTCCTTCCCCGTGTGGTGGATGCGGAAAAGTTCTTCCGCGAGGACCGTCCGGTGGGACCGGCGGACAAGTTGTTCCGCGAGGCGTTGCCGAAGCCTGCCGCGGAAGCGCCGCTGACGGCGGAGTTGAAGACCGCCATCGAGATTGTCGCGCGGGCGATGGTCTATCCCATGGCGGACGTGGACAAGAAGGTCCAGAACAATCCGCGGCTGATGTCCCTGCAGGTCGAGAACTGCGAGAACCGCATCCGCAATATCTTTCTGGGTATGGATGTGAAGAACACGGCGGTCCAGGACGAGTTCCTGCAACGGATGACGATCGAACTCACGAAACTCCTCATTTCTGATTCGGACCAGTACCCCATCACCCGCGTCAACGCCGCCCGCGTTGCCGCGCGGCTGGCGAGCCTGTCTCAACGCGAGGAAGCAGCTGACCTGCTTGTCAAGATCCTCACCCCTCCCAAGAAAGATGAGCCGGACCCCAAGCAGGTTGAGGGAGCGAAATACTATGCGCTGCATGGCTTGAAAGAGCTTCAGAGCAAACTCGCCACGAAGCAGACGCCGCCGATCAAGGACGCGAAACGGCGCGCGGAGGTGATCGACGTCCTGGTCGGCTTCGTGGAGCGCCAGCCGCCCTACAAGCCGAACACCGAGGAGGAGATCGAGGGTCTGCGTTTTATCCGCCGTGAGGCGATTCGCGCCCTGGCGGAGGTTCGCGAAGCCCGTGTGGCCGGTGCGGCGAACGGTCACGCCGC
>JBBSDR010000060.1:0-12385 GCA_038240465.1 Gemmatales bacterium | reverse complement strand
GCAGGTAGCGGCCGCGAGCGTGGACCGCCGCCGCATTGTTGCCGCGAATGAAGCCGACATTCTCGCTGTTGAACAAGATCGTCGCGTAGTCGATACGCTTCAGCACTTCGGGGGCGCGATCCGTCGAGGCGTTGTCGGCGACGATCAATTCATGGGGAACGTCCTTTGTGTGCGCCCTGATGCTGTCGAGGCACTCGAGCAGTTGGCCGGCCCGGTTGTAGTTCAGGATCAAAATGCTGACGAGTGGCTCGGCGCAAACCGGAAAGCTGATCCGCGTCGAGTTCTCATCGAGAAACAGCCGCAGTTTCGTCTCCCGGTGCAGGTCGGCGTCGGAAGGACGCTGGACGAGTTGGCCGCGCAGGACTTGCCAGGATGTTCGCAGCGCGCGAACGAGGACGCTGGCTCGCTGCCGGACCCAGCGTGTCGTCCAGATGCCGACGCGGATGACCTTGCGCAGCGGTTCGGGGACGTGCGCGCGATACCAGTCGGGAGGACGGAGCGCGCCCTCGAGCTGGTCCAGTTCGCGGCGCAGGTGACGCCACAGGCGCGGACCGGGAGCTTCGGACGGCGAGGGACAGGCGGACGCAGCGCTTTCCTTCATGAGTCGTTCTCTCATCCGGCGGCGCGGAGCCGGCCTTGCTGAACCAGTTCGTCGAGCCGATGGGCCATTCGCTGTCCAGCGGCTTCAAGCGACAGGGTTTCGCAAACGTCGCGCTGCCCGCGCTCGCCCAGCGCTCGCGCCTCGGCCGGATGGTCCACCAGCCAGCGCATCAACTCGGCCGCGTGATCCACCGATGGCTCGGCCCACATGCAGCCCATCGGGTAGACGTGGACCGCTTCCCGCAGGGGAACGCGCTTCCACGAGACCAGCAGGCTGTTGTGGTCGGTCATGAAATCGAGGTTGCCCGAGTAGCCGGTCGCGATCACCGGCTTGCCCAGGGCCATCGCTTCAGCCATGGTCAGCCCGTAACCCTCCGAACGGTGCAGCGACACATAGGCGTCACAGCAGTTCATCAGCCCGAAGAGTTGCTCGTGCGATAGCAGTTCGTCAATAAGGACAACGCCATGCTGGGCGCAGGCTTCGCGGAGCGCCTTCTGGCCTGCAAGGTTGAAGGAGCCGCGCGATACCTTGATCGCCAGCGCCACGGGGTCGCGCGGCGTGAAAGCCCGGCGAAAAGCCTCAATGACCGCCAGCGGGTTCTTTCGCTCGATGGTGCTGCACATGTCGAAGACGAACAGGAACAGGAACTTGTCGTCCGGCAATCCGAACGTGGACCGGGGCAACACCACACGCGGAGGCATCTGGATGCCGGCGAGCATGTCGAACACCGGCATCGGCATCACCCGGCGCATGGCGTCGGCGATGAACCGCGTCGGCGCCCAGAGTTCGTGCAGCCAGCTCCGGTGTCGCCGCCAGTCGCGCGGCACCTGTTCGAGTTCCCAGTACCAGTAGCCGATACGGTAAGTGTGCCGCCGCATCGGCAGTCCGGCCCACGGATAGCAGTCCTCCGCGAGCGGCAGCGGGGCAATCATCGAGAGCGTGACCGGGTGAGGATGGAGTCCGAGGAAGCCCTCGCGGCCGGGAAGGTCAGTCGGGATGCCGGCCGGGACGTCTCGCCGCGATACGCCGCCGACAAGATCGAGGGCAGAGGATGTGTTAGCCGCCGCTACCTGCAGCCCTGACGGATAGCGGAAGTGGGCCAGCACGTTCACCCCTGGACGGGGCGGTGTCGCGGTCAGGCGTTCCAGCCAGGAGTCGTCCACGAGTCCCTGACGGTGCAACTCTTCGGCCAGGTCGGCGGCTGTCCCGGGGTTGCTATGGACGTCGGGGAAGCGGCGGCGGAGGTCGCGGCGCGCCACGGTCAGCCAGTGCAGTTCTTCCGCCGGTTCCAGCGTGTCGGGCCGCACCGCGTTTCTCAGCCAGTCGCCATCGGTCTTGTAGAATTTCTTGATCCAACGCTTCAGGTCGTCCCAGCCGAAGCGAGTCAGCCCATGAGGAACTCGCTTTTGCCACAGGGGCTGGCGCAGGAAGGTGTCGCCCAGTCCGCCGGTGGGGTCTTCGAGCGTTTCGAGAAAGAACCAGAAGGTCTCATCCGCGCTGAGATTCAGCACCTTCCGGACGGGCGGCTTCAGGAGCCAGTCGAAGACCGTCGCCGCCTCGCCGGGCGTCAGGGCGAGCGGAAAGTGAGCCTGGGCGCCGCGGTCGTGATCGTACCAGTGCAGCACGCGCAGTCCCGGTTTTCGGGCCAGCGCCGCCGTCATCCGCGCCGCGTCCTCGCCGGTAATCCCGTGTTCGCGTGCCTCACCGGATTGGAGCCAGCGAGCAAAGTCTCCTTTCGCCCCCTGGCGCAGAGCCTGGGGGAAGCGAGTTCGGAGGTCGGGCCAGGTCAGCAGCAAGTCGAGGACCGCGCGAACCGCGTACTCTTCGGAAACCGGACTTTGGAAAGACCGGGGAAGAGAGACGTCATTGGCTTTCAGGAAGCGTTCGAGGGCCGCGGGGTCATAGGGATCCATCAGCGGCGGCACGCCCAGCGGATGAGACAGGATCCGCAAGTGCTGGCCCAAAAAGCGGAGCCGATCCACGACTGTGTATAGCTGCGCGAGGACAGCACGGCGGCGGCTGCCGGGAGGAGCGAACCGGCCCACTTTGGCGCGGACCAGGCGAATCAGGTTGGCGACTCCCATCGTCAGCGGCGCCTCCTTGCGTCCCACGTCAAGCCTTCACCATCCTGCCGATTGTCGAGAACCACGCGGAAAAAAACAACGCGAACTGAGCGTCAGGCAGCCGCTTGCTCCTACGCTATCTGTTCGTTTGTCCCTTCTGGCACTTGATCCCTTGCAATCCGCGTAACCCTCTCTGCCCGCGAAGTTACCCTGGTTTACCGATCCTCTTCAAAGTCGCCGGATGGACATGGCCTTGTTATTCCTTTACGATAAGGCGGGTTTGTCACCAATGAAGTCCCACGCCACGGCTCCGCCATGAACTTGAAGAACACCAGTTTCCGCTTCCGGATGCTGCTGCTGATCGGGCTGTTCCTTGCCGGCTACATCAGCACACACGCGATGTACGCGGTGATGATCAACTCCATCCGTGTCAAGGGACCGCTGTCCGAGAACATCACCCGGAGCAAGGACCTGCTGAACGACCTGCATCCACCGACACTTTCCATCCGCTCACCGCAACTGTACCTCTATCAGATGCTAGAAGCGGAAAACGCCGCGGAGGTGGACAAACTCATCGAGAAATTGCAGCAGAGAGAACGGGACTACGAGGCCCATCGGGCCAGGTGGATGCGGGTGCTGCCCGAAGGGCCGCGCAAGCAGGCGGTGACGGTCAATCTGCACAAACCGATCGAACAGTTCTTCAAGGTGACCGACGAACGAGTCCTGCCCAAGCTCCGCACCGGAGTCCCGGCCGATCGCGAGGCCGCGAAGGCTGTCGTGCGTGGCACCCTGAGCCGGATCTACGCCGACTACAGCGACGAGATTGAGAAGGCGACTCTGGTCTGTGAGGAGCTCATTCAGAAGGATGAGGCGGAAATCGAGGCCACGATTCGGTTCTGGACCACTGTGCAAATCATTTTCCTGGTTGCCGTCGTCGTTCTTGTGGGCGTCCTGAGCTGGGTGATCGCGCGCGGCATCCTGAAACCCACCGCTCTGTTGCTGGAGCGCGTCAAGGACATGAGCCAGGGCGAGGCGGACCTGACCCGGCGGATTCCCGTCAGTTCGACGGACGAGATCGGCAGTCTCGGTCAGGCCCTCAACCTGGTCATCGGCAAGATTCACGATCTGATCGTGCGGGTGCGGACCATGACGGTGGCGATGTTCTCGACGGCGACAGAGATCGCGGCCGCGGCCGCAGAGCAGAACAGCACCATCCAGGGCTTCAACGCCTCGACGTCGCAGGTCGCGGCCGGAGTGCGCCAGATTACGGCGGCCGGCCAGGAACTGCTGCACACGATGGACGAGGTGAGCAAGCAGGCCAAGGGAGCGTCCGGCCAGGCGGATGCGGGCCGCAGCCGGCTGACCGAGATGGAGGCCACCATGCAGCAACTGTCTGTCGCCACCGGATCGGTGTCGTCGAAACTCGGCGTCATTCGTGAAAAGGCGGGCGGCATCAATCTGGTCGTGACGACGATCACCAAGGTTGCGGACCAGACGAACTTGCTGTCGATCAACGCGGCCATTGAGGCCGAGAAGGCGGGCGAGGCGGGACGAGGCTTCCTGGTGGTCGCGCGTGAGATTCGCCGGCTGGCCGACCAGACGGCGGTGGCCACACTCGACATCGAACACATGGTGCGGCACATGCAGTCAGCCGTCTCCGCCGGCGTGATGGAGATGGACCGCTTCGGCGAGGAGGTGCGTAAGTGCATCGCCCAGGTGACCGAGGTGAGCGTCCTGATGAGTGGGCTGATTGCTCAGTTCCAGACGCTGGGCCAGCAGTTCCAGACTGTCAGCGACGGTATGCGGCAGCAAACGCAGGGGGCGCGCCAGATCGACGATGCCATGGGGCATCTGATCGGCGGCGTCAAGCAAGTATCGACAGCCTCGCGCGACTTCAGTGGCGCGGCGGCGAACCTGCGTGAATCCGCCCAGGGGTTGCAGCAGGAAGTGGGACGATTCACCGTGACGAATTGACGCCGGATGAGGAAGGGACAAATGCTGGTCCTGATGTTCGAGGCAGCCGGTCACCGCTATGCACTGGAGACGCTTCACGTGGTCGAGGTCGTCCCCTGGGTGCAGCTGCAGCATGTGGCCGGGGCGCCGGACTTCGTGGCCGGCTATTTCTCGTATCGCGGTGAGGTGATTCCCGCGATCGATCCCGGCTGGCTGGCGTGCGGCGTACCTTGCCAGTGTCGCTACAACAGCCGGCTGCTGATTCTCGATGTGCCGGCAAAGGGTGGGCCGCATCGTATCGGTCTGCTCGCCGAGCGCGTTGGTACGGCGCAGGTGGAACTGGGGGCCAGCGGCAAGTCGGGGACATGGGGACCGCTCCTGCTCGACGAACAGGGCCTGTTCCAGTTGATTGAGTTGCACCGCCTGCTGCCGCCGGACCGGCTCGACGCCTTCCTGCCGGCGCGGATTGCTGGAAGCGAGTGAGCCGGATTCATGGAGAATGTCCTCGAACAGATCGGTTCTCTGCTGCGCCGCCGCATCGGGCTTAATCCTCTCACGCTCGGTCCGCACGGCCTTGCCTCGGCGGTGCGGGCGCGCATGACTGCCTGCAACGTGGCCAATGCCGGGCATTATCTGCGCCATCTCGGATCGCAAGAGGGGGAATTCCAGGAACTGATCGAGGAGGTGACCGTCCTCGAATCCTGGTTCTTCCGCGACCTGCAACCCTTCGAGTGTCTGCGCTGGTTCGCGCGCGAGAACAAGACCGCCGGGCCGTTGCGCGTTCTCAGCGTGCCATGCGGACCGGGTGAGGAGACGTACTCGCTGGCGCTGACTCTGTTCGACCTGGGATGGCTTCCCGAAGCGTTCTCGGTCAAGGGCATCGATCTGAGCCGGCGTGCGCTGGCTCGCGCCCAGGAGGGACTCTACGGTCCGCGTTCGTTCCGCGAGACGGCGGTATGGATCGCGCCGCTGTGCCGGCGGTATCTGCTTGCCGAGGGTGCCAACTTCCGCGCCGGGCCGGAACTGCGGGCTACCGTGCAGTTCTCGCCGGGGAACCTGACCGATCCGTTCTTCCTCGCGGGACAGTCGCCGGTCTTCGAGGTGATCTTCTGCCGCAACCTGCTCATTTACCTGACCGAGGAAGCACGGGCGACGGCGCTGACGAACCTGCATCGGCTGCTGGCACCGGGCGGAATGCTTTATGTCGGCCATGCGGAAGCGCGCGTCAGTCTCGATCCTCGCTTTGTCCCGCTCCATCCGCTCTATCCATTCGCGTTCAGCACAGCTTCGTCCCCTCTCCCGGCGTCCCGGGACAAGGTCTCTGCATTGACTTCCGAGGTTCCCGTCCTCAAAGGAGAGGGGCCGTTCGGCGCTTCGCGCGAAACGCCAGGCAGCCAGCCCGCCCTTTCTCACCCTTCCTCTCCTCCAGGAAGAGAAAGGGGACTGAGCGAGGCCCGAGAAGCGGCCGATGCGGGACGACTCCAGGACGCGGCCGAGTTGTGCGAACGTCTGGTTCGAGATGGTCAACCCTCGGCGGAGGCGCTGTGCCTCCTCGGCGTCATCCGCCAGGCGCAGGGCGACCGCATTGCCGCCGCCCGTTATTTTCATCAGGCCGTCTACCTGGATCCGGGCCATCAAGAGGCCCTCGTTCACCTGGCCTTGCTGGCGGAAGGCGACGGCGATGCGGCACGCGCCGCCCTCTATCGCCGCCGGGCCGCGCGCACCCGTTCTGGAGACTGAATGTGTCGAGCGATCTGCCGGCCATTGCTGTCGAGTTACCCGTCCTCAATGACTGCTGGAACCGCATTGGCGTCAAGGGCGACGGCAGTTGCGTCGAGCTGGCCACGGTTGGCCACTGTCACAACTGCCCTGTCTTCGCTGCCGCCGGCCAGGCCCTGCTGGAGCGCTGCCCGCCGCGCGAGTACCTCGAGGAGTGGACTCGACGCCTGGGCCAGGACGAGGTTGACGCGCCTGCCGATACGCGCGCGGTGTTGCTCTTCCGCCTAGGCGAGGAGTGGCTCGCGCTGGATGTCCGTCATGCGGTCGAGGTCGCGCCGGCTCGCCCTGCCCGGCGTATCCCGCACCGGAGCGATCGCCTCCTCAGCGGTCTGGTCAACATTCGCGGCGAGTTGCACCTGTGCGTCAGCTTGCGCGAGTTGCTCGAGATCGACGGCAACAACGCCTCGACCGGGCAGTCTCCGCGCTTGCTGGTCGTCGAACATCGACAGCAGCGCTGGGTCTTCCAGGTGGAAGAGGTCCTTGGCGTGCAGCGTGTGCCGCTGAGCGAACTGGGACCCGTCCCCTCGACAGTCGCGCGCCGGCCCGCGCACTACACGCGCGGCGTATTCACCCGGGAAGGCAAAAACGTGGGCTTGCTCGACGAGGATCGTCTCTTCGAGTCGTTGAAGCGGAGGATCGGATGAGCGCGAGCGACATCGACACTGCTTCGCCGCTGCTGGAGTTGTTCCGGCAGGAGGTACACGCCAACTTGCAGACGCTCAGCGGCGGCGTACTGGTGCTGGAGCATTCCCCGGATGACAGCCGGCGTATCGAGGAACTGGCACTGGCGGCGCACGCCATTCGCGGAGCGGCGAAGATCGTCCACATCGAGCCGGCCGCTCGTTTGGCCCAGGCAATGGAGGAGCGTCTGATCGCCGCCCAGAACGGGACACGACCCATTGATGCGGCGGGAGTCGAGGCGATGCTGGCGGCGTCGGACCTGCTGGCACGCCTGGCCGAGGGACAGACAGCCGACATTGACGAGGTCCTTGGCCGGCTGATCAGGGAGGGCGAGGCTCCCGCCGAGCCGGTATACCAAGAGGCTCGCCAGCAGCCTCGCCCTCCCGAGACCCTTCGCCCTCCCGAGATGCCGCGCGGTGCTGTGTCGGTGCCGTCGCCGCTCGCGGCCATCGACTTGCCGTTGCTGGAATTGTTCCGCGAGGAGGTCCGTTCGCACACTCAGGCCCTCAGCGCCGGGCTGGTCGCGCTGGAACAGACCCCGGGCGATCCGCAGAAGATCGAACCGCTGATGCGTGCGGCCCATTCGGTCAAGGGCGCGGCGCGCGTGGTCAACCTCGATCCCGCCGTGCGTGTCGCGCATCTCGCCGAAGACTGCCTTGTCGCGGCTCAGAAGGGGACCCGCGTCCTGACCGCTGATGACATCGACGTGCTGCTGGCCGCCTCCGATTTGCTGGCGCGGATGGCCGAGGCGGCTGGCCCGGCGCTGGGCGACTGGCTCGTCACTCACGCGGCTGCCTGCGAGGAGATGTTGCAGCAACTGGAAGGACTCGTCTCGGGTGCGCCTCGACAAATGGCGGCCCTGAAGCCTCGCGCCGAGACGCCTCGCGCCAGTGAACCCATTCGCGGCGCTGAACCCTCTTCTCCGGCTGTCCTGGTCGAGGAGAAGGAACGAGTCGTCCGCGTCACCGCTCACAGTTTGACGCGGCTGATGGGTCTGGCGGGCGAGTCGCTGGTCGAGGCCCGCTGGCTGCAGCCGTTCGCCGGCTCGCTGCTCAAACTCAAGAAACAGCAGGACCGTCTCGCCGAAGTCCTCGACGAGTTGTGGCAAGCAGCCACCGTTCGGGAAGTCGGAGACGAGATGCACGCCCTGGTTGGCGAAGCCCGCCGGCAACTGGGGGACTGCAGCCATGCTCTCGGCGAACGCATCGGTGAGTTCGAGTCGCACTCGCGCCAGTCCGACGACCTCAACAGCCGGCTCTATCGCGAGGTCATCGCCAGCCGGATGAGGCCCTTCCTCGACGGTGCGCAAGGCGCGACGCGCCTGGTCCGCGACCTGGCCCGGCAACTGGGCAAAAAGGTGCAGTTCGACATCCTTGGCGGCACCACCGACGTCGATCGCGACATCCTCGAGAAGCTGGAGGCGCCGCTCAATCATTTGCTGCGAAACGCTCTCGATCACGGCATGGAACTGCCCGAGGAACGCGAGGCGGCCGGTAAGCCGGCAACGGGCAAGATGCGGCTCGAAGCGCGCCACAACGCCGGCATGCTCCAGATCAGCGTCGTGGATGACGGCCGGGGCATCGACGTCGAGAAGCTTCGCCGCAAGGTCGCCGAGCAGGGCCACACGAACGCTGACACTGCTGCGCGTCTGACCGAAGCGGAGTTGCTCGAGTTCCTCTTCCTGCCCGGCTTCTCGACCGCCGAGAAGGTGACCGAAGTCTCGGGCCGCGGCGTCGGTCTCGACGTCGTTCACAGCATGGTCCATGCCGTCGGCGGCAGCGTTCGCATTCAGTCGCGCCCGGGTCAGGGGACCCGCTTCCAGTTGCAGTTGCCGATCACCCTTTCTGTCATCCGTGCCGTTCTGATCGAGGTGGCGAAGGAGTTGTACGCCTTCCCGCTCAACCGTATCGATCGACTGCTGCGGCTGTCGCGCGGCGAGTTGCGCTCGCTCGAGAATCACCAGTATGCGGCCGTCGATGGCCGAAACGTCGGCCTGGTGCTGGCCAGGCAAATCTTCGATGTCGGCGATCGCGAGACGCCGCAGGCCGATCTCTTCGTCGTCCTGTTTTCGAGCCAGGTGGGACAGTATGGCCTGATCGTCGATGACTTTCGCGGCGAGCAGGACCTCGTTGTTCGCCCGCTCGATGCCCGCCTGGGCAAGGTGCCGAACATCAGCGCGGCGGCCTTGCTCGACGATGGCGCGCCGGTGCTGATCGCCGACGTCGAGGACCTGACGCGGTCCATCGAGGAAGTGCTGAAAACGGGCCGGTTGCGTCGCGCCAGCCGGACGGAACTGGTGGCCGAACGCAAGACGCGCAAGCGCGTCCTGGTCGTGGATGACTCGATCACCGTGCGCGAGGTGCAGCGGCAATTACTGGGAAACAAGGGCTTTGAGGTGGCGACGGCGGTCGATGGACTCGATGGTCTGGAGACGGCGCGCGGGGCGAACTTCGATTTGATCATCAGCGACATTGACATGCCGCGAATGAACGGACTGGACTTCGTCCGTTCCCTGAAGGCGGACGACCGGCTACACTCCATTCCAGTGATTATCGTTTCGTACAAGGATCGCGAGGAGGACCGGATGCGCGGCCTGGAGGCGGGGGCGAATTACTACCTGACCAAGAGCAGTTTCCACGACGACCGCTTGCTCAACGCCGTCGAGGAACTGATCGGGGAGCCGTGAGCGATGCGTGTGGCCATCGTCAACGACGTGCCGCTGACCTCGGAAGCGCTGCGGCGAATCGTCCTCAGCGATCCGCGCTATCAGATCGCCTGGCTGGCGGCTGACGGCGAGGAGGCGGTGCGCCAGTGTCTCCGCGACAGGCCCGACGTCGTGCTGATGGACCTGGTCATGCCGCGCGTCAACGGCGCCGAGGCGACGCGGCGCATCATGCAAGAGGCCCCCTGCGCCATCCTTGTCGTGACGGCGGGCGTGGCCACGAACTATCACCTGGTATGTGAAGCGCTCGGCCACGGCGCCTTCGACGCCGTCAGCACTCCGGTGCTGGGCAGCCGTTCTCCGGCGGAAGCAGGCGCGGAGTTGCTCGGCAAGTTGAGCGCTGTCGATCGCATCAATCGCCGGCTCACCCAGATGCCTCCGACTCCCTCTCCGCCAGCGCCGGTTTCTCCCTTCCGCTGCTGTTCGTCGCGCGTGCCACTTGTGGCTCTCGGCACTTCAACGGGTGGTCCGCTGGCCCTCGCGGCCATTCTGGGAGCGCTGCCTGCCGACTTCTCGGGTGCGGTCCTCGTTGTGCAGCACATCGGCCTGGAGTATGCCGGCTGTCTTGTCGATTGGCTGCGGATGCGCTGCAGTTTGACCGTGCGCGCGGCGAATGCCGGCGATCAGCCCGAGGCGGGAACGGTGCTGCTGGCCTGCTCGGCGGATCACATGGTGCTGACGCCGGATCGCGCGCTGAACTATGTCAGCGACCCGGCCGATTATCCCTATCGTCCCTCGGTGAATGTCCTGTTCCAGAGCCTGGCGCGCAACTGGCCGGCGCCGGGGCTGGCAGTCCTGCTGACCGGCATCGGCCGCGACGGCGCCCAGGGCTTGCTCGCCTTGCAGGAAGCCGGTTGGCGGACTATCGCTCAGGACGAGGCGACATCCGTCGTCTTCGGCATGCCGCGCGCCGCGATCGAGATCGGCGCTGCCCGTCATGTACTGCCTTTGCAACAGATCGGGCCGTTCGTGTGCCAGCACCTGCGTCCCTCCCCGGCGAAACCCGCATGAAAGTTCCGAGTTCTCCCATTACTGGAAATGGCCTGACGGCTCACGGCATCGTCGTGCTGCTGGTGGACGATCAACCGATCATCGCCGAGGCCGTGCGGCGCATGCTCGCCGATCAGCCCGACATCACGCTGCATTACTGTCAGGACCCAACGCAAGCCCTCGAAATGGCCAATCGCGTGCAGCCGACCGTCATCCTTCAAGACCTGGTGATGCCGGAAATCGATGGCCTGATGCTGGTGAAGTTCTTTCGCGTCAACCCGACGACGCGCGAGACGCCGATGATCGTCCTGTCGAGCAAGGAGGAGCCGGTCATCAAGGCGCAGGCGTTCGCGCGTGGGGCCAGCGATTACCTCGTCAAGTTGCCGGACAAGGTCGAGCTGGTGGCACGCATCCGCCATCACTCGCGCGGCTACATCAGCCTGCTTCAGCGAAACGAGGCCTATGAGGCGCTGGGTCGCAGCCGGGCGGTGCTGGCCGAGCAGATCGACGCGGCCGCGCGCTATCTGCGCTCGCTGCTGCCCGCGCCGGCGACGAAGCCGGTGAAGCTCGACTGGCGTTACATCCCCTCGGCGGACCTCGGCGGCGACACGTTCGGTTACGATTGGCTCGATGGCGATCATCTCGCGCTGTACATCCTCGACGTGACCGGACATGGGCTGGACTCGGCCCTGTTCGCGGTAACGATCATGAACGTGCTGCGTTCGCGCGCCCTGCCGGACGTCGATTTTCGCCAGCCGGGCCAGGTGCTGGCCCGGCTCAACGATGCCTTTCCGATGGAGCAGTACGGGCAGAAGAATTTCACGATCTGGTATGGCGTCTACGAGAAGCCGGCAGGCAAGTTGCGCTGGTCGGGCGGCGGTCATCCGGAGGGGGTGCTTATCGACCGCAGCGGCGCGACGAAACTGTTGCAGTCGGACGGACCGATGATGGGCATGATGCCTTGGCCGGAGTGGGAGACGAGTGAGACGACGATCGAGCCGGGATCGCGGATGTATATCTTGACCGATGGCGTCCACGAGATCCACAAGGTCGATGGCAGCGAGTGGACATTCGCCGAACTGGTCGAGTTCCTCTTGAGGCCCGTGGACGGCGACGGATCGATGATGGATCGTCTGCACCGGCACGTCTGCGAACTGCACGGCTCGGAACTGCTGGACGATGATTTCTCGATCATTGAGGCCCACTTTGACTGAATCCTAGTTTCAACAAGAGCGCGTGCAGAAAGTGAGTGGACGCCTCCTTCCGGGGGTCGAGGTGGATCAGCGACTGCGCCGGCGGAAAAGGGGGCAAAGAAAAGGGGGCAAAGAAAAGGGGGCAAACGCGATCCAAATCGGATACGTTCTAGATTTGGATCGCGTTTGTCCCCTTTTCTTCCCCCTCGGGGTCTGACCCCTTTCCCTTTCTCTGTCCATGAGTCTGACCTCGCTGGGCAATCGGCCCAGTTGGCGGTACTTGCGAGCGGTCTTGGGGTCGATGCCGGCCCGGGCCGCTGCCTTGTCCTTGCTGACGCCCTGGCGATCGAGGCAACGCAGCTTGCGCACGTTCAGATCGGTGACCATCGGGAACCTCCCTGTC
>JBBSDR010000059.1:0-12438 GCA_038240465.1 Gemmatales bacterium | reverse complement strand
CTCGATCGTCGTCAATCCTTGCAGGTGCTCCAGGCTGGCATCGACGACCTTGGTATGGCTGAAGTTCACGCCGACCACCGGCGCACCCGGGCGTTTGCCGTCCACTTCCACCTTGCCGCCCAGCTTCTTGATTGCGGCAATGGCGCGCTCCTTGTCCACCTTGCCCTCCTGCGACTGGAGGGCGGGTTGGGCCACGGCCAGGAAAGTCCCAACCAGGGCCAGCGCCGCGTACAGTCTCATGCGACCTCCGAAAAAAGAGCCGAGGGGGATCGGGCGTGGCCAGGGGCCTAGCCACAGGTGCGCTGCTCCTGCGGCTGCTTCATGCACTCCTCGAGCAGCGCCTCGAGCTCAGGGCTGACCTGCCTGGCCTCGCCCTTGAGCTCGTGCAAAAACTTTGCGCTCCTCGTCATCAATCTTGCCGTCGGCGAAGACCATCCGCCACAGCCAGGCGGCCGCCTCGGCGTCGATCCGGCCGTGCGCCCCTGCCGGACCTCGGGCCCTGCGACGACGTGGCCGACCATGCCCTCGACGAGCAGGACGCGGGGGCCGTTGCCCTACGCGCCCCGCTCCCCGACGAAGCGGGCCCAAGTTCCGGGCCTTCTTCGAGCAGGGGACGAACTTCGCGGGCGTCCTGGCCCTTGACGGCACAGTCATTGAGGCGAACCGGCTCTGCCTCGACGCCTGCGGGTTTGTCCGCGCCGAGGTCATCGGCAGACCCTTCTGGGAGTGCGGCTGGTGGAACCGGTCGATGGCCCTGATGGACATGGTTCGCGGGGGTTTCCTCCAGGCGGCGGGGGGGCAGATGTTCCAGACGGAGACTCCCTACTTCGTGGCCGACGGGGGCGAGCGGGTGGTCGATCTTATTATGGCCCCCGTGATGGACGAGGCGGGCCGTGTCCTGTTCGTGGCCGCCACCGGGACCGACATCACGGACAGGCGGCGGATGGAGGACGCCCTCCGCGCGGCCGACCGCAAGAAGGACGATTTCATCGCCCTGCTGGCCCACGAACTGCGCAACCCGCTCGCGCCGATCCGCAACGGCCTGCAGGTGATGCGGCTCGCCGGCGGCGACATCGGGGCGGCGGACCGCGCCCGGGCGATGATGGACCGGCAACTGTCGCACATGGTCCGGCTGATCGACGACCTGCTCGACGTCTCGCGCATTAACCGCAACAAGATGGAACTGCGCCGCTCGCGCGTGCCGCTGGCCGACGTGGTGAGCAGTGCCGTGGAGACGGCTCGCCCGCTCATCGACGCGGAGGGTCACGACTTGACCGTCGAGTTGCCGCAAAGGCCCATCTACCTGGACGCCGACCTGACCCGGCTGGCCCAGGTATTCAGCAACCTGCTCACCAACAGCGCCAAGTACACCGAGCGCGGCGGCTGCATCTGGCTGTCGGCCGAGCGGCGCGGTGGCGAGGTGGCGGTATCCGTGCGCGACACCGGCATCGGCATCCCGGCCGAGTCGCTGGCCAGCATCTTCGACATGTTCGCCCAGGTGGACCGGCCGATGGAGCGCTCTTCCGGCGGCCTCGGGATCGGCCTGGCGCTGGTCAAGGGGCTGGTCGAGATGCACGGTGGGACGGTGACGGTCGCGAGCGCCGGCCAGGGCCAGGGCAGCACATTCACTGTCACGCTGCCGATCTTGATGGCCCCTGCCGGCCCTGCGCTCCCGGAGCCTGACAATGGGCAGCCCGCGTTGAGGCCGAAGCGGCGTATCCTCGTGGTGGACGACAACCGAGACGGCGCCAACAGCCTCGCCATGGTGCTGCGGCTCATGGGAAACGAGGTCCGCACGACTTACGACGGCGTCGAGGCGGTCGAGGCGGCCGAGCAGTTTCTGCCGCAGGTCGTGCTGATGGACGTGGGGATGCCGCGCCTCAACGGGCTGGACGCGACGCGGCGGATTCGCGAGCGTTCGTGGAGCCAGGGAATGACGATCATCGCCCTGACCGGCTGGGGTCAGGAGGGGGACAGGGAGCGGTCGCACGAAGCCGGCTGCGACGGCCACCTGGTGAAGCCGGTCAACTTGCCCGACCTGGAGAAACTGCTGGCGGAGTTGGTGGATGGAGTCCCTGCCCAACCGAGGCGAAAGCCGTAATGCCGGAGGTACGGAAGCCGCTGTCGCCCGTCTCGAGCGCCACTTCCAGCGGACAATTCCTGCCTCGATTTGATGGCGTGCCTGCTCCGGTAAGAAATGTATGTCTCTGCTTGATCTCGATGGCTTATCATCGCTGCCGCTCATTGTCCCTTTGTTCCCGACTCTTCACAAAGACATGATACCTGATGATGTCCCAGGCATTGTGAATGCCAATGAAGAGCAGGAGCATCGCCGCGGCGCCCACGAGGAACAGGGCCGGACGCGCATGGGAGTAAGCGGCGCACGCCGATGCGCCAAGCATCGTGTATGCCGTGAATGGAAGCAAAACGTGGAACAACCAGTCCTCGAACACGGCCCGGTAAGCGGTCTGCGAGCGCAGACGCCGAGCCACGCGTCGGGATGACTTCCTTCTCGGGAGTCCTCGTCCGCAGCGAGTATTCGCTCTGGAGGGCGGTGACCGGCTGGACCGCGTGAGCGCGACGGATGGTTTGCACCCCTGCTTCGGAAAGGCCGAAGTGCTTGACCTTGCCCTCCCGGATCAGGTCCTTTACCGCGCCGGCGACGTCTTCGATCGGCACGTTCGGGTCAACCCGATGCTGATAGAGCAGATCGATTGTGTCAATCTTGAGCTGCTTGAGCGACCCCTCAACGGCCTGCTTGATGTGTTCCGGCCGGCTGTTCCGGCCCGCCTTGCCCGGACGGTTGTCGGTCCCGCTGAGGTCGAAGCCGAACTTGGTGGCGATCACCACTTGCCCGCGGAAGGGAGTGAGGGCCGCGCCGACGAGTTCCTCGTTGGTGAATGGGCCGTAGACCTCGGCGGTGTCGAAGAACGTGACGCCGCGTTCGACGGCCGCCCGGAGGAGAGCAGTTATCTCCTGCTTGTCCTTGGGCGGGCCGTAGAGAAGCTCATGCCCATGCAGCCAAGCCCGATGGCCGAGACTTTGAGGTTGCTGTTTCCCCGTTTGCGCTTCTGCATTTTGATTCTCCTTCGAGTGGACGTTTCGATCCGGTATCAGGCCCGGTACTGTTCGTCGCTGACCTGTTCCATCCACTCGACCGCCTTGCCGTCGAGTTGCTCCTGAATGGCGATGTGCGTCATGGCCGTGGTCGCCGTCGCGCCGTGCCAGTGCTTCTCACCGGGCGGGAACCAGATCACGTCGCCTGGCCGGATTTCCTCGATCGGGCCGCCCCAACGCTGCGCCCAGCCGCAACCGGACGTGACAATCAGGGTTTGCCCCAGCGGATGCGTATGCCATGCGGTGCGGGCGCCAGGCTCGAACGTGACGCTCGCGCCGAGGACCCGAGACGGATCGTTCGCCGGGAACAGCGGGTCGATGCGCACGACACCGCTGAAATACTCGGCCGGTCCTTTGCCGGAGGGCTGTGAGCCGCTTCTCTTGATGTCCATTTCCTGTCCTCCTTCCCTTTAATCCCTGCAACTCGAGCGCCGGATTCACTCGATGTCTTCGGCGACCGACGGCGTTCGCTCGCGGGACGGGTCCCGTTCCGGACCTCGTCTACCCGGAGAGATCATCACAACCTGGACCTCAGAACCTTTTGCGCGGTCGCGCGGGGTCTGTCCCCTTTTCCTGGCTCTCCGCCAGCGGGGCCAGCCGAAAGCAGCCGGTCGCCGTCAGAGGCCGCGTCGGAAGGCCGCGGAATCCGTCGCCTCGGTCCTGCCGATCCGCGACAGACAGCGGTTGAAGTTGCAGGGTTACGCGGGACCGGGGTGGTCACGTCGGCTCCCTCTGTCGTCTCATTGAGGTAGATTTGGTCAAGCGTCCCGCTGTTCAAGCACGCTCTCCCACTCAGCGTTTTGTCGTCCTGGGTGCCGAATCCGGCCACCAGAAACTGATGGTCTGCGGAGCGCTGAAGGCGGCAACTACCAGCGGAACGGTCTTACCCGCTTCAGCATCCGCAGGAGGAGTTCCCTGGACGGGGCCAGTCAGCGTGGTTCCCGCGATGGTGGCCTTCCAGCCTCCCTTCTTCGTCCGTTCCGACAGCAGGATCGCATCGACCTGAGTCCCTGGGTTGTAGGTGGTCCGCGGTTGCGGAGTGGCGGTAGCCGGTCGGGTCGGGCGAGGCGCAGCGGCAGACGGCGGGAGTAACGTGACCTCCGTCGGAACCCCGGCGATGAACTCTGCGGTGGGCAGCACCCGGCGATCCCGCCACCAGCGGAGTTTTCCCGGTGGGGCATCCGGAGGAGCGTAGCCGACCCGATCCCCGGGTGGTGCCTTGCACCACTCCAACAAAGCAAACAGGGCGTAGAGACGAGGAATCGACCACAGCCCATCCGCACCGTTCGCGACCGGAGGGGCGGATGTCGCGTTGTGGTGCAGGACGACCGCGCAGGCGAAGGCCGCTCGGCATTGTTCAGCAACCGTGTCGCTGTTCGTCTCGCCAAGATTCGGTCGCCCGGCGTCGTCGAACAGCGATGCATACCGTCGCTCGCGGTTCGTCAGATGCACGGCGGCCTCGATGCAGACGCTCCCGAGGCCGAGCGGTTTGCCCATGCCCAGATGGTGGCGCTTACTCGGCGGTAACTGGAGGGCGGTCAGCAACGCCCCTAGCTCCAGGTCGGTCAGGTTCTCGAATCGTAGCCTGCCTCTGAAATTCGTCCCGGGTTTGACTGGTCGGATGATGGTCAGTTGCTTCTTGTCTCGGTCAGTTTCTCGAACGAGGTCGTTGCGGAAGCGGCTTGAGTCATTCGCCTTGGGCTGGTGCCAGTACCGCTTGTATCCTCGGATCACGGTGCCGTCGGTCTGAGCGACAAGATCGCCGCGATTGTCCTCGAGGTCGAATGGACCTTGGCCGAATGGGTGGTGGTAGTTGCACAGGGCACGGCCGTCCTGAAAGTCTCCGAGCGAGCGGGGAGGCTGCTCCCCGTCCCGCTCGGACGGCTGAACCAGATAGTGCTGAAACGCGGTCGGCTTGGGCGTTCCCAGGATGTGTGGCGTGCGCCGCCCCTGATTGTCGGAGTAGAATGGACTCCCACCATGTCCATCCCAAACGGCATCCTCGACGAAGACCCGGCCCTTGATGGCCTTCGGACTATGCACGGCCTTTGGCTCGACACGACCAAAAATCGCTTCGGCAAGGTCGATTTCGTCCTTCCGTCGCAAGCGTTCAGGGACGAACTCGGCGATCCAGTGCGGGTAGGGCATGCGGAACATCATGGTCGGCCCGAAAAACTCAAGGTTGCCGTCCTCCTTGAGTAGGTAGAAGAGCGGGTCGCCGCCGGTTCGTAGAGGTCGGGACGGGATGCCACGGGTCAGTTCGCGGTCTTCCTCGTAGGCCTCCCACAGATCGCGGTCGATGGGGATCCAATTCGCTTCGGGGATAGAGTCGTCCGGATCGTAGATCGCGCAGTGCCAGTGCTTCGGGTGATCGCGGCTACCCATGTGTCCGGATTCCACGAGCCAGGCTTTTTCCAAACCTGGCGCGGGTTTATTTGCGACTCGAGAAGTAATCGCCAGATTCAGCGCGAGGGGATGTTGTCTCGACTGTGATGTTGGACGGTCAGAAACCCGGCGAGCCGCAGGAGCTACATAGACTTGATGAACACGGTGCCTACCTTGCCCGCCAATAACGGGCTGTGCATCCCGATACTCGACATGGACGAAAGTTTCCTTCTGAATCTCCCGTGCCGGTTGGATGAACCAGTCCGAGCCTCGGCGGCGCAGGTAGCCTCCTCGCAGGCGGTTCACGGGATACTCAAACGGCATTCGCGGCATCGGAACCTGATTCGGGCCGAGAACCGCGTCTCGATAATGGATGCCGAGCGAGGTCGTGTCGCCCACGGCGCGATAGATCAGCCGGCGGTCGCTGAAGAGACCGCAGGGCAGCTTCGCGTGGGCCAGCACCTCGACCAGCGAGCGGATCATCCCGCGTAAACTGCTGCCGGGCAACACCGGCCGTTGCGGATCGCCGTGGTGGAAGAACTCCTGCCGGTGAGTGTATCGCCGCGCATTCCCCTCATCACCCTTTTCCTCCGAGTTCGCTTGTCCCACCTGCGGGGCACAGCGAACGTATAGCGGCGTTTCGGCGCGAATGGTCAGTTCGATCCAGCCAGTGTGCAAGCCGGGGACGTAGGTGTCGTGCTTCTCCCACGGGGCGGTGCCGTCGTCGAGGAGCGGGGCGGGCATCACCGCATCAGGCAACGGCACGAAATTGTACGGTGCGTCAGACCGGCGATCCTCAAATATCAAACGAGCGTGCCGGGGCAGGATCGGCTCATTGGGTGGAGTCGGGGCGGACATCAGGAGCCCTCCATTGGGACCAGCCGCACGCCGGCAAGGCGAGAGGCGACGATGCGGACGATGCCGGATTGCTCATCAGCGGCAAAGTAGTGCCAGACGGCGAGCCGAAGCGGGTGGCGTCGTGGCTGGGCGGGGAACTGCGCCTCAGGGCATACCAGCGGGACGGCGTGCCGTGATCCCCGGCCATCGCCGACAACCGTGAACCCCTCCTGGACCGGCTGGAAGACGCGGTCGCCGACGAGGATGTACTCTTGCTTTTCTGGCCTGAGCGAGGCATCGACCCCGTCCGGGGCGTGCGTCAGCCATCGGCCATGCAACCCGTCCTCGGTACGCCAAACGAGGATCTCGGACTGGGGACCGAACAGCCGGAACTGCTGGACGTTCCCTCCATGCAATCGGGGGGAGACATCTGGGAAGGGCTGGGTGGACAGCCGCCATCTCTCTGTGTCCCGCCGGCCCCAGACCACGCCGTCGTCGCAGTGGGCCAGCAGCCAACACAGATCGTGTCCGCTGTGCGGCGCGGAGCCGTCCCCAGTCACATGGTCGAGCCAGGAGCGGCACGCGGACTCCACGACGGGTTCGAGGCGGCATCCGACAGGCGTCTGCCTCATGTTCCCTCCGGGATGATATCCGTATCGTGGAACTGCCGGACGTGGCCGTTGAGCAGGGAAACCGTCGCCGCGTCGGCGGTCGTCTCGGGATTCAGTGCCACGGGATGTTCTCGACCCGGGAGGTGCACCTCGGCGCTCCCGGCCACTACCCCACGCCCGACGGAGCCGCTGCCGCCCAGTGGCAGGTCCCCGGCCAGCAGATCCTTCAGGACCAGCAGCAGCAGCCCCAGTTCCCCCGGCTCAGGGGACCGCAGAACGAGGGTCACGTCGGTTCGCCCACGATAGGTCGGCTCCTCGTCGAACAGTCCCGCATCGACGACGCCGCTGGTGAAGCGATCGACACGGATTCGAGCCACCCGGAGTGATCGGGCATCGTGAACCCGTCTCTCGCTCGTCCGGAGGCGCGAAGCTCGTGGCTGTAGCCGTCGGCTTCGATCATCAGCCAACCGCGGGCCGAAGAGCCGTTCGACCCAACGGTCGGCATCTCCTCTTGTCGCTCGCACCAGGCGAGCGATCCGCAAGGCCCGCGCTCGCAGGACACCCCCCAGACTTGTCCCTGGTAAAACGGGATGCCCGCCGGAATGGAGATGACCGGCATCGGCTGCGGTCGCCTCATGACCGGGACTGCGGACCAGCAACCCGCCCTCGAACCTCAACTGTACCTCGATGCGGATTTGGTCCCGCCGGTCTGGTGACACGCGAGGGGAAGCCTGGGTCGGCGTTCGCAGGGCCGACACGATGTCGTTCGAAGTTGGAGTGCCTGCGAGCGGAGCCAGGTGGTCGGAGCCGAGCCAAGCCATCCAGCCCTCGCGATTCGAGAGGTCGAACCGCTTGATCTGCCAACACGAGATCCGGCACGCCCCAAACCCACGGGTTCGTCGTGCCCCGATGGGAATGTCGCCGTCCTGGAACCCGGAGAGAGCCAGGGCGAGCAGATCCAGATCCTCCGCCTCGCGGCTTGGATCGGTGACCACCAGTTCCAGCCTCACCGGGAACCTTGTCCCCGCCGGCAGTACTTCCTGGTCGTACTTGAGATGCTCCGCAGCGGTGCCGCGTGCCGCATCGAGGGCTACCCCGTCCCGAATCTCGACGACTGCCCCCTCTGCGAGGCTGTCGAATACGATCAGCGGACTCTGCCCGCCGTCCTCGTCGCCGCGCCGGCCCCCGAACAACCTGCTGACGCTAGCGGATTCATGCTGATCGCCTTCATCACCTTCGTGGACACAATACCCGTGCAACCGGTCGCAGGCATAGCTCCGCAACGCCCCGGCCAGCGAGGTTCCCGGCAGCAACGGCAGACCCTGCGCCCGATCGAGGAGCAACGGGAGATCGACATGACTTCCTTCGTCTCCATTGCCCAGATGGCACGCCGACTCCAGGACGAGTTCACCACAGACAACCCAGCGGGCGGCGATGCGTCGAACGCCGCCAGCCCCGACCATTCGATCCCGGTTCATTCCGCACCTCCTTGCTCCTGACCGCGCCGCCTGGCCAGCGCCGCGCAGGTGGCATCGGCAAGGAGGCATCGCACGCGATCGCTCTCCTCGGCTGCCGTCAGGCTCTCCCGAGCGGAAGACTCGGAAATGAAATGGTGATTTTGAACGACGCGAGTGTAGTTCAGCAAGGTGCCGAGGTCCATTTGCCGTGTGACGAGTTCTCGAAGCCATACAGCCAGTGAGCGGCGGTGAGTCTGGCTGGGCTGGATGCGACAGCGTTCGAGTTGTCGCTGTGCCGGTTGCCGCAAGGCGTTTTGCCCGGTCCCAAGCCACAGAGCCAGTTGGTTTAGCGCCTGCGCCGGAGGGAGTCGAAGCGGCACACGAAGGCGGCCCAGGAGGCTGCGCGTCGGCATGCCCTGTGCTGAACCCGCCAACTCGCCCGCTACCTCCAGGACGCGAGCATCGACAGCGTCTCGGAGCAGGCGGCGTTCCATTTCGCGAAGGAGGGGCGGCGAATCGACGTTGGGACGGGTTTCCCACGGTCGCTTCGGGGACTCGCCCACCGACCACTTGCGCCCAGGCTCGCGGAGTAACGCGACACGTCCGAACCCTTCGACGAGGCGTTCCCCGAGTCCATTATGCTCTACGGTCAGCAGTTCCTCTTCCGCAATGTGTGCGGTCACTCGGAAGACTGCCACGGCACCCGCACGCTGGGCGAGGCACTGGGGCAACTCCATCCCCCACTTTCGGTTGTAGCCGCCGACCAGACAGGTTTCCCCGAACTGACGCAGGGTATCGACATCGACGCGGCCTCCCAGGCGACGAACGAGTTCGTCCACCCAGGCGGATGGATCGGCCTGGCCGGTTTCCGGATCCCGGCCCACATAGTCCGAGACGAGCAGGGCACGCAGGACGGCACCGGCGGGCTGCGGGCCAGACACCACGCGCTGACCTTCGACCTCCCGTTCGCGTGGTTGCTTCCATTCCAATCGCGCCGACCCGCCGTAGCCCGCGCGGCGGGATCGGCCCAATAGCACCGTATCGCCAAGGGCACGGCGAACCTGTCCCGCCAATCCTTCGGCGGTGCTTTCGTCTGTTCCGCGGCAGGCGATAATTCCCTCGAACCGCTGCCCCTCCTCAAGGGCATCAAACCGAAACAGAGTACCGATCACCTCCGGGGCCTGTCCCACATCCCGCTTGCGCCGTTGTCCCGGCCTCCCATATTCCCGGTCGCGCTGGTGGTGGACACACCCGGTGACCGTCACGTTGCCGCCTCGTGGATTCGGTTCGGTCAGGGTCAGGTATCGACTCGGAAGGCGAGCGAGTTGCTTGCCCGGCCAGCCCGGTTCGTCCTCGTCTCTCGACTCGCCAGAGTACCCGGCCAGGTCATGGGATTGCGAATGAGCGTACTTCTCGCGGCGCAAAGAGGCCGGCGTGGGTAAACAGCGTTGGTTCCCGAGGACGACGTAGGCGTTGAGATAGCGGACGTCGCCCGAAAGGATCAGACGTTGAAAGTCGGGAGAGGAGTCAGTGAGGACACGGGCCGCGGCACCACGAATGGCCGATCCCGGGATGAAGTCCATCGACTCGGCGCTGTTGGGATCTCCCCCGGCTGAAGTGAGTACGACCGGAGATCTCAGCGTCAGGGTGTATGGGTAGTAGCGGACGATCATGCCCCACCTCCAACTCCGGCGACCTGGCGGGTGGTCTCCAGAATGCCGCCCAGCGTCACACGCAGGAAGCCGCGACCGCGATTCCGTTGCCACCCGCCGTGGCGGACCGCCAGCACGCACAGGGCAAGGCAGCGGACATCGTCGTTGCCTGGGACTGCCAACCAGTGCAAAGGCGACGTGAAGCACACTCCTCGAAGGGCCACCCGACTCGAGCGAAGTGTCGTCTGCTCGGGTGCGCCGGTAGCTCGTGAAACGGCCGTCTGTCTGCGGATGTCGGTCAAGGTCGTCAGTACCTGTTCAGGCCGCAAGGGATGCCGCTCCCGGCCGATGGCGTAGCGCACCCAGTCGCGCACTTCGTCGGGAAGTGTGCCGTCCCCGAGACGCAGGATCGACCTCTCGACGAGATCGCCCTCCTCGCCCAGCACACGACAAGCTGCTTCGGCCAATTCGGGGAAGTGGGATCGCATCGACAGCCAGGCATCGCGGAGCAGTCCATGAAGCCGCTTCCCGCGGACGACGGGTAGGCCAAGTTCGTCGTGATCGACCTCGACATCGACGACGCCCGCAGTGCCTTCCCCGCGCGCGAAGGTAGTGTCGGAGAGAAGTTCGACGACCAGGGTTTGTGGTGGAGGCATGGGCGTCAGACTCCTGGGTTCAAGGGTAAATGGAGGTCGAGCAACTCGACGGCGTCCACCAACGAGGTGGCGTTGCCATGATACCCATTCTGAGGCAGCCCGCCCGGCAGGGTAAGGGACGGGGTGGAGGTCCGCCAGGAAGCCAGGGAGCGCTGGACAGCGTCCTGTCCCTGGCGAGCCAGGTCGGGAAGTTGCTTGGTTTTGGAACGGCGATCCAGCCACGGAGGTGCGGCAAACCCGTCGATCACGCTGGCCAGCCAGGTCCAGGTGCGCTGTGGCTCGATTCCATCGAGATAGTACGGGCGGCGCGTCAGACACAGGTTTCCTTGCCGATACTGACGCTCGCGTAACTCGTCGAGGGATTCCGAGGGGCTGGTGAAACCCATGTGCCAGTCGAGAGCACAGGCACCCGCCTGCTTTTCCTCGCGCAGAAACCGCTTGGCTCCCGCACACAACTCCTCGGCCAGGCCGTACACCCGAAGGATGGGAGCATGGGTCCGCGCTATGGCAATGCCCGCACAAGCCCGGACCGCGCCGATCGGGTCGAGCGAGGCGACCTGGAACGTCCCCAGCGCGACAGCGGCCAGGTCGAGGGCAATGCGCCCGTCGCAAACGAACGTCAGATCGTCGCCGCCAAGGATGAGCGGGCGGATCGGCAGGTGCAAGTCGCTCCCGTCACGGTGTAGAGGAAACCCCAAACCAGGACGAGCACTGCTGAACAACTCGTACTTGCCGTCGTCAAATCGGATTGCGGCACACACGCGCCGGACCACGGCCTTGAACGCATCGCACCCAAGGGCAGTCAGACCGGCGGAGAGTTGCTGATACCGCCGGCACAGATCCTCGTCCGGCGTTCCCGCCTTTGCCTGTTCCCGGAGCCAGGTCGCGATGGCGGGGCCGATCCCGTTGCCGTCGATGTGGACGACGCCGAGTAGGCTGCGGTCGTCGCGCGTCCGACCCAGGTGATCGACCTCTGTCGGGAAGCGGAGACGACAGGGTTGTCCCGCACCTTGCGAGAACGATTCGTGGCCTGGAGGAAGCAGCCCGTTCCATAAATGCCGGACATCAACCCACCCCTCCTGGACAGCAACCAGCCGGGACTCACGGCACAAGACGGCTGCCGAGGCAGGCCGCTGCTCACTGTCGGGAGCTTCGCTCCACAAGTCCGTCGCGGGCAGATGTGTCTCGACACAGGCCGCAGTCACACCCAAGCCCAGCAGTGGGACGCTCGGCCGACGCCGCGGCTTCTCCTGCTGTAACTCCACTTGCGCGTCGAGGATGGCCCGCGCCAGGCCGCCTTGCTGGTAGTCGCGATGGACGGCAGCGAACTCGAGGCCCGGAGCCTGGTCATGGACGAGGCGAGAGAGACGAGTCATCCCTGACCGAGCCTGCTGACCGTCGGCGAACCGCAGCGCCGCATTCCCACCGGCCGCGAAGATGACAGTCACGGAACCACAGGCGTCCTCGATCCACCGGGGAAGGCGATCAACGAGCGCCGAACCGGCCACCGCGTGGCGGAGGCGGTTGGTCGTGAAGACGAAGCTCTGGATTCCGAGGACGTCGATCAACGTCAGGGTTGGCACGGGCGACTCCTTACGATTCCAGCCATTCACGAAGATCAGAGGTGTTGCCAGTGAGCCAGTTCCGGACATGGCTCAGCCCGAACACGCGCGGCTTGTTCGGGGCGTCCCAGGCCGACAGGGCTTGGCGCTCCAGCACATCG